>DASZVJ010000113.1:0-33057 GCA_035547155.1 Vicinamibacterales bacterium | reverse complement strand
GAGCGTCGCCGCGGATGCTACGTACAAACAGGGCGCGCCGGCGCGGACATCGCTGGTCGAGCCGGGATTGGCCGGCACGCCGCTCGCGCTGTCCGGCACCGTGACCGGCGTGACGTGCGGTCGCATCAAAGGCGCGACCGTCGAGATTTGGCAAGCCGACGCACATGGCGGGTACGACATGGCTGGATTCCGGCTGCGCGGGCGCCAGCTGACCAACGCCGACGGCGCGTTCCGCTTCGACACGATCGTGCCCGGCGCCTCAGGCACGCGCGCCAAGCACGTCGGCGTTCACGTCGTCGTCCCGCAGAAAGCCGAGTTCTGGACGGAGCTGTTCTTTCCGGACGACCCAAAGAACGCCAGCGACGGCCGCTTCAAGAAGGAGCTGCTGCTGAAGCCGTTGCAGGCGCCGAAGGGACGTCAGGCGGCAACGTTCGATATTGTGTTGAAGCTATGAGACTCGGGTTGTAGGGTTCTAAGGTTCCGGGGTTCCGATGGTTCGGGTTCTGCGGTGCGGGAGTTCCAGGTTCTCGGGAACCGCCGAACTCCGGAACCGCGGAACTGCGGAACCCGAACCCCAGAACCCTAGAACCTCGGAACCCCAGAACCCAGTCTTCATTGAGGAGTAAATGTCCGAGAAAACCGCTGCGTCGCTGGCTCAGATCGACACACTGATTCCGTTGCTCACGTCGATGCCGCCTGGGCCCGAGCGCGAAGAGCTCGTCGAAGAGGCGCAATCGCTGCGTCGTGCGATCGCGGCGTTTCACATGGAAGCGATCCGCTTCCGGATGTTCAACGTCGAGCGATTGCTCCTGCGAAGCGGCAACGACGCCGCGCAGGCCGTCTTCGATGCGCTCCGCCACGAGCTCGAGACCGCCGGCTTCCACACGCGCTCGCATGCAGCGCCGTAGGGATGCAGGCCGCCACGAGGGCGGCCCTTACGGAAGCGGTCTTCGGCCCGCAGTTGCGATCGGCCGGCAGGTCGACCGCAGCCTGCGCCCGAACAGCAGATAGCCCGATGGCGAGATGCCAGATAGTGCGATCGCGAGATAGCGCGTTAGCGAGCTACTGGCCCTCTGGCCCTCTGGTCCCTTGGTCCCCTGGTCCCCTGGTCCCCTGGTCCCCTCGCTACCGTCCGTGCATCCGCTGGAGCCGCCGCGTCGCCAACCGCGCGACGATCGAGCAGATCATGACCAACAGGACGAGCACGAGCGAGCCGGCCCAGGCCTGCCGGTGCCAGTCTTCGTACGGGGACTTCGCGTACGTGTAGACCTGCACCGTCAACGACGCGACGGGCTGCGTCAGCTTCTCTGACCAGAACGCATTGTTGAAGGCGGTGAAGAGCAGCGGCGCGGTCTCGCCGGCAATGCGTGCCAGCGCGAGGAGCACGCCCGTGATGATGCCCGGCAACGCGGCGGGCACCACGACCGTGAGGACGGCACGGCTGCGCGTCGCGCCGAGCGCCAGGGCTCCTTCGCGCAGCGTGGCCGGTACCAGGCGCAGCAGCTCTTCGGTCGTCCGCGCGATCAGCGGAATCATCATGATGCCGAGCGCGATGCCGCCCGCCAGGCCCGAGAAGTGGCCCATCGGCAGCACGACCGTCGCGTATACGACGACGCCAATCACGATGGACGGCACGCCGTTGAGCGTGTCCGCCGCGAAACGCGACGCCGACGAGAGCCACGAATCGCCGTACTCGGAGATGTAGATGCCGCTGGCGACCCCGATCGGCACCGCGAACAGCGCGCCGAGCCCGCACAACAGCAGGCTGCCGACGATCGCGTTGGCCATGCCGCCGCCGGTCTCGCCGACCGGCTTCGGGATCTGCGTGAAGAAATCGAAATCGAGCGAGCGCAGCCCCTGGCTGAAGACGAAGAAGAAGATCAGCGCCAGCGGCACGAGCGCGAGCAGCACCGTGCCGGCGGAGAGCCCGGTCATGATCGTCGACTGGATCCGGCGTCGCCGGTCGCGGCGCGTCATGCGGCAGCCTCCTGCGCGGGCGTCGAGACGGCCGCCTTCGACGGGCGCCGCTGCCGGGTCATCGTCCACAGGAGCAGACGCGACGCGACGTTGACGATGAGCGTGATGATGAACAGGACGAGGCCGATCTCGACGAGCGCGCCAAGGTGCAGCGCGTCGCCGGCTTCGGTGAACTCGTTCGCGATGACGGCCGCCATCGTGTACTGCGGCGCGAAGATCGACGCGGCAGCCTTCGGCGTGTTGCCGATGACCATCGTCACGGCCATGGTCTCGCCGAGCGCGCGTCCGAAGCCGAGCATCACGGCGCCGACGATGCCGGTGCGCGCGTAGTGCAGGGCCACTTTGGTGGCCTCCCAGGACGTCGCGCCGAGCGCGAACGACGCTTCCCGTTGCGCCGGCGGCACGGCCTCGAGCACTTCACGCGCGATCGACGACGTGAAGGGCACGATCATGATCGCCAGGATGACGGCGGCGGCGAGCAGCGACACGCCGACGGGCGGGCCGGAGAACAGCGGCAGCGCACGGACGACGTCCGGCAGCGCCAGCTGCAGCTGCCGCAGCGCCGGCACGAGGACGAGAAAGCCCCACAGGCCGTACACGATCGAAGGAATCGCGGCGAGCAGCTCCGTCAGGAAGACGAGCGGCGGACGCCAGTTCGGCCGGCAGGTGTGCGAGATGAAGACGGCGATGCCGATCGAGACCGGCGTCGCGATCAGCAGTGCGAGGAGCGACGAGTAGAGCGTGCCCCAGATGAACGGCAGGGCGCCGAAGTTGCCCGCGACCGGATCCCAGATCTCCGTTCGCCAGAACTGCAGGCCGAACGCGTCGAGCGACGGCCGGGACTGCATCCACAGCACGACGCCAATGGCGGCTACGAGCGCGATGATGAACAGCGCGAACGCCCCCGTTCCGATCCGGAACGACAGGTCGCCCGCGCTGGTCCGTGTGCGTGTCATCGACGACTAGAGCTTGATCTTCTTCAGCGCCGCCAGCTCCATCTGCACGACGTTGTTGGGCAGCGGGGCGTAGCCGAGATCCTTGCAGTACTTCTGGCCGTCGGTCAGCGCCCAGGTCACGAAGTCGACCATCGTTTTCGCCGTCGCTTTGTCCTTCGGGTTCTCGTAGAGCAGCAGCCAGGTGAACGACGAGATCGGATAGGCGTCCTTGCCGGGCGCGTTGGTGATCGACACGCGGAAGTCCGCGGGCATTTGCTGCGCGGCCGCCGCGGCCGCCGCCGTCACGCCCTCGACCGACGCACGGACGAAGGATCCCGCCATGTTCTGCACCGACCCGTACGAGATGTTGTTCTGCAGCGCGTAGATGAGCTCGACGTAACCGATGGCGCCGGGGGTCTGCTTGACGAGACCGGCCACGCCCTCGTTGCCCTTGCCGCCCAGGCCGACCGGCCAGTTCACGGACGTCGCAACGCCGACGCGCTGCTTCCATTCCGGTGCGACCTTGGACAGGTAGTCGACCCAGATGTAGGTCGTGCCGCTGCCGTCCGAACGATGCACGACCGTGATGTCCACGTTCGGCAGGTTCACGCCCGTGTTCAGCTGCGCGATCCGGCTGTCATTCCACTTCGTGATCTTGCCGAGGAAGATGTCGGCGAGCAGCGGACCCGTGAACTTCAACTCGGCCGAGACGCCGGGGATGTTGTAGACGGGGACGTCGGCACCCAGCACCGTGGGGAAGTGCAGGATCTTGCCCGGCGCCGCCGCGAGCTGATCCGCGGTCATCGGGCCGTCGCTGGCGCCGAAGAACACGGTCTGCTTCTGGATCTGCTGGATGCCGAAGCCCGAGCCCTGCGACTGGTAGTTGATCTCGATCGTCGGGTGCAGCTTGTTGTACTCGCTGAACCACTTCGAGTAGATGGGGTAGGGGAAGGTCGCGCCGCCCCCCGTAATCTGCATTTTTTGCGCGGCCACGCCGGCGCCGAGCGCTATCACGCACGCTCCGGCTGCTGCCAGTCGCCATCCGCGCAAAGTCTGAGTCTTCATCGTTCGCTCCTCCATGACATCGAATCCCAAGCCCGAGCCCCGAGTCGCAAGCCCGAAGCCGTATGCGTTCCTAGAAGTTGACCAACCCGTGCAGCGCGATCTTGTTCTGCGTCGCCGCGCCCGGGAATTTCTGCTGGTCGAAGTCCAGCATGATGGCCGACGTCGCGCCGCCGCCCGGGTGCGGGAACCAGTAGGCCACGCCGATGATCGTGATCTTGCGGACCTGATCGACGTCCTTGTTCGGCTTCACCGCGTCGTAGCGCAACAGCGCTTCCAGGCCGTCGCCCTTCTTCTGGAAGAACGGCGTCAGCCAGATGGAGTAGCCGGTCCCGTCCGTCTCGTTGGCGGTCGCCGACGTCTGGTCGCTCGCCGTGATGTACGTCGCGCCCGCGTTGAACCGCGTGTGCTCGAACGTCGCGTCGAAGAGGCCGCGGTTCCGCGTCCCGTCCTTGATGTACTGATCCGCGCTGTAGAATCCGCTGACGCGCAGGCCCCGCATCACCGGCGCGCCCGCGGCGAATGGACGCAGCGTCGCGCGGACCTGATACGCCTTTTGATCGTTGGCTTCGCCCTTGCCGTAGCCTTCGCCGTTGAAGACGCCGCCCTGCAGTTCGCCGTAGTTGCGGGCGAAGTTGACGTGCACCGACGCGCCGTTGTCCGACGAGTTCAGATAGCCCGCGCGATCGGGCATCGTGCCACCCTGGAAGCGATAGCGATAGACGCCTTCGAGGTAGTCGATGACCGGCGTCTGCTGCAGACCGATGCGGACCCACGAGCCCGCCGGCAGCGTCGTCAGGTTGATCTGGGCGAAGCCGTACTTCAGGCGCACGACATAACTACCGTCGAGGTTGCCGCCGCTGCCGGACAACCGCGAGATGTCCGGCGTGATGCGGAAGCTCAACAGGTGCGAGATGTTCCCCGTGAAGTTGACGTAGGTTCGCGAGACCTGAAAGGCATTGGCCGAGACCGAGTTGCCGTCGGCATCCGTCGTCTTCGGCGATTGATTGAAGGTGTAGTCGTAGAAGATCGTGACGCCGAAGTTCCGCGACTGCGTGTCGTCGGGCGGCGTGTACCCTTGGGCCGGCGTGACCTGGGCGGCGGAGAGGCGCGGAACAGCCAGCGCGATGGAACAGATGATGAGTGCAGGAACAAGTCGACGTAGCACCAGACCTCCTCGAATGCCGGCATCCCGGGCCGGCAAGAGGAAGGTACGAGCGGGGGGTTACGTCGAGGCGTCGAGGACGTTACGCCGACGTTAAATCGTCAGGCGGATCACGCTCGCCACCATATCGGGCGCTGGCCCGTCGATCTGCAGCGTCACGCCGGTGTCCGCCGGCTGAATCCTGATCGTGCGCGCGGGATCGGCGAGGAGCGTCGCGCGCGAGACGCGCGACGTCAGCGGCACCTGCAGGCGGCCGTCGGCAGGCCAGTCGAACACGTGGAGATAGGTCGTCGCGCCCTTGCGCGTCGCACGGCCCCACGGCACGGCGCCGATCGGGCTGGCCGTCGATCCGTGGATCGCATCACCGTTGACGGCCATCCACTGGCCGATCGCCTCGAGGCGCTCGATGCTCGCGTCGGGAATGCGGCCCGCCGCGGTCGGCCCGACGTTCAGCAGGAAGTTGCCGCCCTTGCTCGCGGTGTCGATCACGTTGCGGATGAGCGTGGCGGCGGACTTCCAGTTGTGGTCCTCCGTCTTGAATCCCCACGTGTCGTTCATCGTCATGCACGATTCCCAATCGACACCCGGTAGACCATTCGCGGGAATCTGCTGCTCGGGCGTGCCGAAGTCGCCCTTGAACGTGCCCTCGCGATTGAGCCCTTCCATGCCGCGACGGCCCTTGTCGACGCGGTTGTTGATCAGGATGTCCGGCTTCAGGCCGCGCACGTAGTCGTAGAGATCGGCGCCGCGCTCGTGCGTCCACGTGTTCTCCCACTCGCCGTCGAACCACAACACCGCGGGGTCGCAGCCGTCGACGATCTCTTTCAGCTGTGTCTTCAGATAGGTGACGTAGCGATCGAAATTCGCGCTCGACTCGGGCCGCGTGTCCCACGCACGGCGCGGCAGATAGTCGGGATGGTGCCAGTCCATGATCGAGTGATACGTGCAGAAGTGCAGGCCTTCGGCGCGGCACGCCTCCGCGAGCGGCTTCAGCAGATCGCGCGTGTACGGTGTCGCCATCACGTCGTAGTCGCTGACGCGCGAGTCCCACAGCGCGAAGCCGTCGTGGTGCTTCGACGTGATGACGACGTACTTCATGCCCGCGCTGCGCGCGAGCCGCGCCCACGCGCGAGGCTCGTAGTCGACGGGATTGAACCGGCCGACGAGCGTCTCGTAATCCGCGATCGGGATCTTGAGGTCGTTCATGATCCACTCGCCGGCCTTCGGCGTCGGCGTGCCTTTCCACGATCCGGCCGCGACGGCATAGAGACCCCAGTGGATGAACATCCCGAAGCGCGCGTCCCGCCACCACGCCATCCGCGCATCGTCTGATGACGCCGCGGCCGTTTGCGCACGCAGGCGTGTCTGCATCAGCGCCGGCACCGCGGTGCTGGCGGCCATCATCTTCAGGTACTCACGGCGGCTGAATGCGGCATCGCACATGGAACACCTCGCCCTGTCGAATTGGATCGCCGCATTATACGGACGTCCCGCGAGGTTTTCAGAGCCCTGGTTGCGTGACGGACTCGTCCGCGTCGAACGCGGCGCCGTCGAAGATGACGCGGCGCGGGCGGCGAAGATTGGCGACGGTCTCGAGCGGCGAGTGACGGGTCAGGATGAAGCGGCCCCGATAGCCCGGCGCGATGCGACCGATTGCGTCCTTGAATCCCAACCGATCGGCGCTCGCGCCCGTTGCCGCGTTGACGACGGCAATCGATGGCAGTCCGGCGCGCTCCATCAATTCCAATTCGTCCAGCAGTCCGAGCCCGTGAGCGACGCCGCACGATCCCGCGTCGCTGCCCGCGACGACGATGACGCCGCGCGCGTGGGCGCGGACGAGGCTGGCGGCGTGCTGCTCGAGGATGCGGCGCAAGGTATCGACGACAGCGGAGCTCCATCCCATCGCGTCGGCGTGATCCACTTGGGCCTGCACGGGCGCGAAGGTCGGCACCCAGGCGGTGCGCCGGTCGCGCAGGCGCGAAAGTTGATCATCCCTGATGAAGAAGCCGTGCTCGATCGAATCGACGCCGCCATCGATCGCTTCGTCGATCCCATCGTCGCCAGACGCGTGCGCGAACGTCTGCCGGCCTGATGCCGCGGCAACAGCGACGATCTCGGCGATTTCCTGGGCGCGCATTTGCGGCGGCGCCGTGACGCGGCCGGCCGTGAAATCGATGATGCCCGTCGCGATCAGCTTGAGGCGATCGGCGCCGTCGCGCAGGCGTGCTTCCGCACAGGCGCGCGGTGACTCGAAGTCCTCGATCGGCTCGGCCATGAACGCGCCGTAGCGGCCGCGATGATGGATCGCCGAGCCCGGACTGTCGAGATACGGCATGAGCGGCCGATCCGGGCTCGCAGAGAGGCGAGCGAGCGCGAGCCCGACGCCGTGCTTGTCGCCGGCGTCGCGAATGCCCGCGATGCCGAGGCGCACGAGCGGCGCGAGCCGCGCGCGGGCGCTCGCGAGCAGCGCGTCGGAACGCTGCGTGAGATACGCCGCGCGTGCGTCGAGATCAATCTCGCCGCCTTCGAGGAACAGATGCGCGTGTGCATCGATGAGGCCCGGCAGCAGCGTGTGGTCGGGCGCATCGATGTCCGGCGACGTCTGGCCGGCGCGCAGAAGATCAGGGGGCGGCGTGCGCCCGTCGGCACCGACGAACCGGATGCCGCCGGCGTCGTAGACGACGTGCGCGTCGCGTGACGGCGTGCGGCTCACGCCGTCGAGGAGCGTGCCGGCGTGCAGCCACACGTTACGACTCGACGGCCTCGCGGCAGATCTCGAGAATCGCTTCGGCCTGGCGAAAGCCGGCCGTCTCCCGCGTTTCGCCGTCGCCGGCGCGACCCTGTGCGAGCGCGTGACGGAGCTTGACGACCATCGGATGCGTCGCCGGAAGAGGCGCAGGCGATTTCTCGGGATTGCAGATCGCGAAGTCGAGGCCGGCTTCCATGCCGAGCGTGAGATACGCGTTCTCGAGCTGCTCGCGCACGCCGGGCGGCGTGCCCCACGCAAAGTTCGAAAGGCCGACGGTGAAGTGCACGCCCGCGAGATCGGGATCGTCGTGGATGAGCCGCATGGCGTCGAGGCCGATGTTGACGAGCCCGTACGTGTCGGCGCCGACGGGCGCGAGGCCGGGATCGATGAGGATCTGATCGAGCCGGCGATGCGCCTTGGTGACGAGCCGCTCGACGAAGTCCTTGGCCGCGGCATACGAGTCCTCGGGCCGCAGACATTGCGCGGTGCCGCCCGGCGCGAATTGTTCTGACGCCATGACGACGACGAGCGTGTCGTGCTCGGCGATGAGCTCGATCATCTCGTCGAGCCGTTCGCGCGACGCCGCGATCGAGTTCAGGATCGGCGCGCCGCTTCGCGCGCGATCGTAGTGACGCAGCGCCACGCGGTGGTAGTCCAGCGACGGGTGATCGAAGCAGATCGGTGTGGACGTGGCTTCCTGGATCGCGGGGATGACGTCGGGCAGGAAGTCGAGCATCTCCTGGAGCTTGACCTGAATCTTCTGCGTGCCGTCGAGGTTCAGCTCGAGGTACTTCGCCCCCTGCGCAACCTGCGACGTCGCCAACGCTTGATAGGCGGCGAGATCCTTGCTGCGGAAGGCTGCGCGTGGGCGAGCGTAGGCGTTGTTGATCAGCTCGCCGATGATCGTGAACGTGTGCGTGGTCATTTCGTGGCCGTGGTCGGCTGTCTCCCTTCGAGCGCGAGCGGCGGCGCCGCGGACGGACCGGATGTGGTCACGGGCTCGGCTGGGCGGCTCGTGTGATCGCGTCCCAGCCAGTGATTCGCCCACGACGAGGTGCCGCGCAGCCCTTGATCCTGCACGACGGGCGCGTGATCGAGCAGGTGGTCCGCGTCGCCGTCGTGTGCGCGCCGCTCGTACGCGCGCAGCCAGATGCAGTCGCCGAAGCCGTCGACTTCGCACTTGCCGTCGCGCGTGCCGCCGCACGGGCCGTTGCGCTGGTTCTTGGCGCACTGCGACTCCGGACAGAGATATGCGATCTCGGGCAGGGAGCAGTCGCCGCAGTCGCGGCAGTCGAAGAGCGCGGCCTTGCTCGCGCGCTCGACGACGCGCAGGAGCGCCGGGCCCTGCCGCGGATCGCTGGCGTGCGCACAGACCGACGCGCCCCAGCGGCTGATCGCGTGGCCCGGCTCGAACAGGTGCGCGTGCGTCCACTTCGAGAGTCGATAGACGACGCTCGTGCGTGCGTGAACCGGCGGCGCCGTGCGATCGCGTGTGCGGGGATCGGCCAGGCCCGTCGCCGGATCCTTGCCGTAGAAGAAGAACTCGCCATCGCGCGAGAAGGCGATCTCGCGCGCGAACTGCTTCCAGTCGTCGGGCGCGAAGCTCCGCTCGATCGTCAGGATGCGCGCAATCGCGTCGAAGCCGTGCACGCCGCCCAGATACGCGCCGCGATAGCCGAGCCCCTTGAAGATCGCGATCTGCTTGGCGGCGAGCTCGAGGAAGAACGCTTTGCCGCGATCCGGCGACGCACCTTGCACCTCGGCCAGCCGCAGCAGCTCGGGTGAGACGACGATGCCGGGAATGCGCGCGTCGTGAAAGAGCTTGGCGACGACGGGAGTGAGCACGTAGACGTTGCCGATGAGCGGCGTGCCCGGCATGGCGTGATGGTCCATGTAGAGCCGCAGCTCGTGCGCCTTGCGCGCGTCGTACCCGACCTGATTGATGATGAACCGCGCGCCGGCCGCGACCTTCTTCTCCAGCTTGCGGTACTGCGGCATGACCTCGCCTTCGTGCCGCTTGTAGTTCGTGGTGACCGCGCCGATGAAGAACGACGTCGGCGCGAGCCGCTCGGGTGTCCGTCCGGCGCGCGTCTCGCGCGGCTGGAACCCGTCGTTCATCGCGGACAGCATCGAGATGAGCCCGATCGAGTCGATGTCGAAGACGGGCTTCGCCGTGCCGCCGCTGCCCGTGAGCGGATAGTCGCCCGTCATCGCGAGCACGTTGTGAAAGCCTTCGCTGTTCAGGAGCCAGGCTTCACTCTCGAGGCCGTTGCGGTTGAGGTCCTTGCACGTCAGGTGGATGACGACCTCTTTGCCCGCGTAGAGCATCGGCTTGCCGAGCGCCTGCGGCGCGAGTTGCGGATTGCCGCCGGCGTTGTCGGTGATCGAGATCCAGTCGACGTCGGGGCAGGCGACCAGCTCGTTCGCGAAGTCGCGGACCTTGATCGCTCCGCGCGCGGTCATCGACCCGCGCACCGAGACGAGCTCGCAGCCGACGACGAACCGCGAGGACTGCTCGAGCTTTTCGCGCAGCGTGTGCACGCCTCTACTTCACGCCTCCGGCGAGCGCGAGCTTCGCGAACTGACCGGACGCGTTCAGCTGGAAGTTCGTCCAGTTGCTGAGCAGCGACGGGCCCCATTCCGGATCGAAGCACCACAGCGTCCAGCTGATGTTCCGGCTCTCCAGATATTTGATGATGGACGGACCGTACTCCGGATCGGGGCCGAAGCCGCCTCGTCCGCGGTCCGCCGGCGGCGCGGCGGGCGCTGGAGTGGGCGCGCCGGCCGTCGCGGGCGCCGCGAAGCCGCCGAACTCCGTCGCGATCAGCGGATACTTCGCCGCGGCGAAACCGAAGTCTTCCTCCCACTTCGGCTCCCACGGCTTGCTGCGCTTGTTCGAGTACGGATGAATCGTGTAGCCGATGCCGTCGACGGGAATCGGATCCAGCTTGAGCGGCGTCAGGTCGTACGCCCAGTCGAAGCCCGCGACGAGCGGCACGACCTGCGGATCGTACGCGCGGATGATGCCGATCTCTTCTCTGACGATCGTGGACCACTGCGCCCAGGAGATCGATCCCAGCTGGCCGTTGTACGTCGTCGGCTCGTTGAAGAGCTCGAAGAAGGCGACGGTGTGATGGCCCGCGTAGTGACGCGCCATCGTGCGCCAGAAGCTGTACGTCTCCTGGCGCGACGTGTCGTACATCGGATCCTGGAAGAGCCCGGTCTGCAGATTGCCGATCGTGTGCCAGTCGATGATGACGTGCATCCCGAGCTCGGTGGACCACGCGACGGCCTGATCGAGCAGCGCGATGTACGCGTCCGGCGTGCGCGTGCGCCACGCGATCGGATGGACGGGAATCCGCACGAGCGTCGCGCCGAGATCCTTCACTGCGACGAACAGATCGCGATTCCAGTGTCCCTGGCCCGCGAGCTTGTCCGGATCGGAGATGTCGATGCCGCGAAAGAGGATGGGCACGCCGTCCGGGCCGACGAACCGGTTGCCTTTGACGGAGATGAGCGGCAGCTTGTCGGCGTCGACGCGATACGGCCTCGCGCCTGGGGCCGCCGCGCGCCACCACGGTTGCGGCGTCGCGGGAGCAGACGCCGCTGGCGGAGCAGCGGCCGGTGCAGCCTGGGCTGACAGACGCGCCGCGGCGTCGCCTCCTGCCGTGATCGCTGCGGCCGCCGCAGCGACGGAAAGCGCCGTCACGAGCCTCGTCCGTGCACTCATCGTGATCTCCTTGTCGTCGATTCCGCTGGACGTGTACCTGTCTGACACGCGCGTGATCATGCCTCGTCTATGCCCGCCGCGGCAAGGTCCGGAACGGCGGCGCGAGGCGTGCGCCTACAATACGTGAAGAGGATGCCCGTGACATTAGCCGCCCGTCGATATCTCACCACGCCGGCCGTTGCGGTACTCGTCGTCGTTGCATCCGTGGCGGTACACGTACAGAACATGAAACTCACGTATCCAGAAACGCGCAAAGGCGATGTCGTCGACGATTACTTCGGCACGAAAGTCCCGGATCCGTACCGGTGGATGGAAGATCTCGACTCGCCGGACGTCGCCGCGTGGCGCGACGCCCAGAACGCGCTGACGTTCTCATATCTGGGCCGCTTGCCACTCCGCGATCGGCTGCGCGAGCGGATTACGGCGCTTTGGGACTATCCGAAGACCGGAATTCCGGTGCGTGAGGGCGGACGCTACTTCTACGCGAAGAACAGCGGTCTTCAGCGGCAGGCGCCGATTTATGTGCGCGCGTCTTTCGACGCCGCGCCGGCCGTGGTCATCGATCCGAACGTGCTCTCGCCGGACGGCTCCGTCTCGCTCGCGCAATGGTCGCCGTCGCCTGACGGACGGCTGCTCGCGTATGGCTTGTCGCAGGGGGGCGCGGACTGGCAGACGATCCACGTGCGCGATCTCTCGACAGGCCGCGATCTGGACGATGCCGTCGAGTGGATGCGCTTTTCGGATCTGTCGTGGACGAAGGACAACCGCGGCTTCTTCTACTCGCGCTACCCGGAGCCGCCCAAGGGCCAGGTGCTCGAGGCGGCGCTCGCAGGCCATGCGCTCTACTACCATCGCATCGGCACGCCGCAGGCCGACGACGTCCTCATCTACGAGCGCAAGGATCAGCCGACGTGGTTCGTCGGCGGCAGCGTGACCGAAGACGGCCGCTATCTGCTCGTCACGACGGCGCGTGGATCGGACAACAACAATCGTCTGTACGCGGCGGACCTCGGCGATCCGCGACATCCCAACATCCGATCGTCGGTCCGCCCGATTGTCGAGCGTGACGATGCGGAGTTCGCGCCGATTGGCAATCGCGGATCGGTCGTGCTCGTGCGATCGGACCTGAACGCGCCGAATCGGAAGATCGTCGCAATCGATCTCGCGCATCCGGAGCCGGCGGCATGGAAGATCGTCGTTCCCGAGGCGGCACAGGCGATCGAGCAGGCGGCGTTCATCGGCGGACGCATCGTCTGCGGCTATCTCGTCGACGTCGAAAGCCGCTTGTCGCTCTTCGACGCGAATGGACGTCCAGAAGGCACGATCGAGCTTCCCGCGGCCGGTACAGTCTCTGCGGTGAGCGGCCGTGAGGACACGCCGGAGATCTTTTACACGTTCACGTCGCCGCTCTATCCTGCGACGATATTTCGCTACGACCTCGCAGCGAAGACATCCGCGTCGTTCGAGGCGGCCCCGGCGCCGGTCGACGTCAGCCAGTACGAGACGCGCCGGATGTTCGCGACGTCGAAGGACGGCACGAAGGTGCCGTTCTTCGTGACCGCGCGCAAGGGGATCGCGCGCGACGGCAGCCATCCGACGATGATGTACGGGTACGGCGGCTTCTCGATCACGCTCAGTCCGACCTATCGTCCCGACGTGCCCGCGTGGCTCGAGCTCGGCGGCATTTGGGTGAGCGTCAACATGCGTGGCGGCGCCGAGTACGGCGAGGCGTGGCACAAGGCCGGGACGTTCGAAAAAAAGCAGAACGTGTTCGACGATTTCATCGCGGTCGCCGAGACACTTGTCAAAGACGGCTACACGTCGTCGTCGAAGCTCGGCATGATGGGCGGATCGAACGGCGGTCTGCTCGTGGGTGCGGTCGAAGAGCAGCGGCCCGATCTGTTCGCGGTCGCGCTGCCGGCCGTCGGCGTGATGGACATGCTGCGCTACGACAAGTTCACCGGCGGCCGCGCGTGGGTCACGGAATACGGCTCGTCCTCCGATCGCGAGCAGTTCGCGTCGCTCATCAAGTATTCGCCGCTGCAGAACGCGAAGCCGGGCGTCTGTTATCCGGCAACCCTGGTGACGACGGCGGATCACGACGATCGCGTCGTGCCGAGCCATTCGTTCAAGTTCACGGCCGCGATGCAGGCCGCACAAGGCTGCGACAAGCCGATCCTCATCCGCGTCGAGACCGAGGCGTCGCACGGCTACCGGCCGACGGACAAGCGCATCGCCGAGCTCGCCGACGAGTGGGCGTTCGCGGCAGCGAACATGGGGCTGACGGCGCGGTAGCTGAAGGCCGCGCGTCGCGTGCGGCCTTCACATCCGTCCTCGGTTGTGGCATCGTGCGCAGCCATGTCGCTATCCACGCGCGCGCTCGTCATCGGAGTCGGCCTGTCCCTGTTGACCAGCGTGGCCGTCGCGCGGCGACAGCCGCAAACCCCGTCTTCCGCCAACTCGGACTGGGCCGTGTACGGCGGCTCACTCGGCATGCGCTATTCGCCGCTGTCGCAGATCGCGCTCGACAATGTCGCAAAGCTACGTGTCGCGTGGTCGTTCGACACGGGCGAGACCGGCGGTCTGCAGACGCAGCCGCTCGTCGTCGACGGCGTGCTGTACGCGAACACGCCGTCGCAGAAGGTCGTCGCGCTCGACGCCGCGACGGGCGAGAAGCGATGGGCGTTCGATTCCGGTTTGATCGATCGCAGTCCCACGCGCGGCGTGGCGTACTGGGCCGACGGACGCGAGGCGCGCATCTTCGCCTCGGTCGCCTCGTATCTCTACGCGCTCGATGCGACGACGGGACAGCCGGTGCCGGCGTTTGGCACGAATGGACGCATCGATCTCCGCGATGGGCTCGGTCGCGAGCCGCAGTCATTGTCCGTCGGGCTCAGCACGCCGGGCGTTGTCTACAAGGACCTGTTGATCATCGGCAGCCGGACGTCGGAACGCCTGCCCGCGGCGCCCGGCGACATCCGCGCGTACGATACGCGCACCGGCGCGCTACGCTGGTCGTTCCACACGATCCCGCATCCCGGCGAATTCGGTTATGACACCTGGCCGAAGGACGCATGGCTGCGGTCGGGATCGGCCAACGCATGGGCCGGTCTGACGCTCGACGCCGATCGCGGCGTCGTCTACGTGCCGACCGGATCGGCGGCGTTCGATTTCTACGGCGGCGATCGCGCGGGCGACAACCTGTTCGCGGACACCGTGCTCGCGCTCGACGCCGCGACGGGCAAGCGGTTGTGGCATTTCCAGGGCGTCCATCACGACATCTGGGATCGTGATTTCTCCGCGCCGCCGACGCTCATCACAATCCAGCGGAACGGCCGCGTCATTGACGGCCTCGTGCAGGCGAACAAGCACGGCGTGCTCTTCGCGCTCGATCGCGTCACAGGCGCGCCGCTGTTTCCGATCGACGAGCGTGCGGTTCCGCCGAGCACCGTGCCGGGTGAGGCGGCATCGCGCACGCAGCCGGTGCCCACGCTTCCAGAGCCCGTGCTACCGCAGACGATCACGGCGGACATGCTGACGACGCGCACGCCGGAGGCGCACGCGTGGGCGGTGAAGACGCTGAGCGAGATGCAGACGGGGCCGTTCGCGCCGATGGCGATCGGCAAGAACACCCTCGTCTCGCCGGGCTGGGACGGCGGCATCGAGTGGGGCGGACTGGCGTTCGATCCACGGACGCGGCGGCTCTACGTCAACGCCAGCAACATGCCCGAGTACACGAGCCTCGTCGAGAACACCGCTGCGCCATCAGCCGACGCGCGCGGGCTCTACACGTCGCTGTGTGCGTCGTGTCACAAGGCGGACTTCTCCGGCTCGCCGCCGCAGGTTCCGGCGCTCGTCGATGTCGGCCGCCGGCGAAGCCTCGAGGAGATCGACGCGCTCATTCGTCAGGGATCGAGTCAGATGCCCGGCTTTGCCGGCCTGACGCCCGAGGCGCGCAGTGCGGTCGTCGAGTACGTCCTGCGCGGGCGCAATGAGCCGATTGCGGGAAACGGCGCGGCGGCAGGTGCGCGTGGCCGTGGTGCGGCCATCAGCGGCACGGTCGCCGATCGCTATCGCTTTACGGGCTACAACCGCTTCGTCGATCCCGACGGCTATCCAGCGGTCGCGACACCATGGGGTACGCTCAACGCGATCGACATGGACACGGGCCGCTACGTGTGGAAGATTCCGCTCGGCCAGTACCCGGAGCTTGCGGCCCAGGGACTGACCGACACCGGCAGCGAGAATTACGGCGGCCCGATCGTCACGGCCGGCGGCCTCGTCTTCATCGGCGCGACGCTGCACGACAAGAAGCTCCGCGCGTTCGACGGGGCCACGGGCAGGCTCGTTTGGGAGACGACGCTGCCGTTTGCTGGTACAGCGACACCGATCACGTATGAAGTCGGCGGCCGGCAGTTCATCGTCATCGCGGCAGGAGGTCGACGACTGCAGCCGACCGGCGGCGTCTACGTGGCGTTCGCGCTGCCGTGAGGAGCGATAGTCTCGCGCATTCGCCGACGCGCGTCGATCTACGTGCCCAACGAGTACGTGAACACGTAGCTGTGCTTGCCGGCCTCGATGACGATGTCGAGCGTGCCCGAGAGTCCGACGAGCTCGTCCGTGCCCGAGTCCGGCACGACGGTCACCGCCAACTCCGGCGTGCCGCGCGTCATCACGCCACGGTGGAGCAGCACGAACGTGCCGCGGCGTCCCTTCAGCGCGCCGGTGACCTTTTCGATCGCCACATAGCCCGCGGATCCCTTCACCGATGCACTGTGCGCGAGCATTTGTCCCTTGCTCGTCGCCTCGAGATCGCCGTGGTACTGCTTGTCGAGCGACATCCGTCCAATCGCGCCATCGGCCGACCACTCGTCGGCGGCTTGCGGCGCGAGCTTCACGTCAAAGGGACCGCGGATCTGTTCGGACATCGAATGCTCCTTGGGCAGCAGGATACAACTCGGACGCGTTGGATTTGCAGACGGAGGGAACGACGGTTCAGCGCGCGATCACATGCAACGCCGCCAACCCGATCGCGACGCATAAAAAGAAAATCGGCGCCGAGATGATGTTGGCCGGGTCCTTGGCGCGCGCGTGCAGGATGACGGCCGCGATCATCTGAATCGTCACGCCGATCGCGGCAGCGACGGCAAGCGGCCACCAGAAGAGACCGAGGACCACGCCTGCGACGGCGGCGAGCTCGATCATGCCGAGCAGGCGCGTCTGCGAGGCGGACACGCCGATGTGCGCCATGCGCGCGACCATCGGCGCCTGCCCCGTGAGCTTCGGCACCGCCAGCGCGATGAAGCCGGCCGCCAGGATCGCCGTGAGCACGTAGATGGGGATGTGCATGGCGCTGACAATAACGTAAACGCCGTTCCCCGCGATCTTTGCGCTAGAATCGCCGCGCCCCCTCCCGCGTTCCAGGAGTCGCACCATGATTCGCCGCTCGCTCGGCACGGTGCTGATGGTCGTCACGGCGCTCGTCGCGTCGACGGGATGTCCGAGCAAGCCTTCGACTGACACGACGGCGGATTCGGGGACGTCCGCGACGGATCCTGATCCGCACTGGGTCATCCAACAGACGCCGCGCGCGAAGGTCGCGCTCGTCTACGTGCACGGCGTCACCGGCGACATGGTCGGCACGTGGACGGCTTCCAACGGCAAGACGTTCTTCGATCTCGTCAACGAGAACGAGGCCACGAAGGGGAAGGCCGACGCGTTCGTCTATGGGTTCCCGTCCTATCTCTTCAAGAGCGGATCGTTCGACATCCGCGAAGCCGCGAATCGCCTGCACCTGCAGCTGAAGACGCAAGGCGTGCTCGACTATCCGGCGATCGTGTTCGTCGCGCACAGCATGGGCGGGCTCGTCGTCATGCGCGAGTTGCTCACCAATCGCGACCTCCTGCCGAAAGTGCCGGTCGTCGTCTTCTACGCAACGCCGATGGAAGGCGCGCTCATCGCGGCGATCGGCCAGGAGTTCTCGCCGAACTCGGCGCTCGCGCAGATGACGGAGGCCGATGGCAACGCGTTGCTGCAGCAGCTGAGCGACGATTGGCGATCGATCCCCGATGCCGATCGGCCGCACGTGCGCTGCGCCTACGAGAAGACGACGGTGGGGCCGTTGAAAATTGTGCCGTGGTCCAGCGCGACGCGGTTCTGCGAGGGCGCGCCGCCGGCGATCGAGGCGAACCACATCACGATCGTGAAGCCGGATCGGCCGGGCGCGGACGCGATTCTCGTGCTGGTGAGCGCGCTCAACGACTACGTGCTCGGCAAACAGCTGGAGGCCAGGCTCGAGACGCCGGACTTCACGGTGGAAGGGGACCATGACGTCTTCGTGCTGCACGACGCGCTCGGCAAACAGAACGCCAGGCTCGTCAACAGCGGGGGAGGGCCGCTCACGTTCACGCTGGCGGACATCTCCGATCCGACGCAGCTGTTCCTTTGGCCCGACGACACGCCCGAGGACATCAAGGCGCACGACAAAGTCGCGTTGGGCGTCGCACTGTCGCGCGCCGCGACCGCCCGCGAATATCGCTTCACGATCCGCACGCCGAACGAGGACACGAAAGTCGTCGTGCGCGTGCCCGATTTGGCGGCGATGAAGGCGCAACAGTCGGCGACCGCGAATGCCGTTGCGAAGGAGATGCACGCGTCGCTCGGCGATCCGCAACAGCGCGAGCGATGGCTCGCCGCGTCGCCAGACACGCCGTCCGACGCGCTCGTGCAGATCGCGCACGCGGCTGTGTCAAAGCAGGCCCCCGATCTTCCCGATCAGGCGCGATGGGTGCTGACGGCCGATCTGCTTGCCGCAACGAACTGGCCGACGCTAGCGGCGCGTGCGCTGCGGAACGCTGAAGCCATCGCGCCCTCGACGGCGCGCAATCCCGCCGTGCAACATCTTGCCGGCATCGTCGCCGCGCAGTCCGGCGATCGCGAGATCTTCAAGTCGAGCGCCACACCGGTGGCGAGTCCCGAGACGCTCGCCACATGGAAGGTCGCGCAGCCGCTCACCGAGCCGGCCAATGCGGCCGTTGCGACGACGCTCGCGGGTCAGATGCAGAGCATTCCGGCGCTCAAGGGCTTCGGCCTGAGCCTCGAGGGCGATCTGCAACAGTCGAAAGGCAACGCGACCGCCGCCGAGACGGCCTACACCGAAGCGGCGAAGATTCGCGCATCGCCGTCGCTGTCGTCGCGGCTGCAGAAGGTGAAGCTGAAGAGCACGGTCATGACCCAGCAGCCGGAGACCGTCACACCCGCAACAGGAAGGCGAGCGACGGCGGCCGCCGCGGCGGCTGCCACGACGCGCGGCGGACGATAGCGTTCAGAGGGAGACGGACACATACGCGAACGTCGCTGGACGGGCGAGAAATCCGTCGCGAGCCGGGTGGCCACGAGGGCCGACCCTACGCACCGCGGTGAGGCTTCTCGTAGGGGCGGCCCTTGTGGCCGCCCGGCCGGCCGAACCTGAAGGTTCGGCCCTCCGAACCGCAAGTAAGCCCTCCGCTACTTGCACACCTGCGCCGTCCCCGTGTTGCTGTACGTCGTCGTCGACGTGCCGTTGCTATCGGTGGTGACCACCTTCAACTGGATGCCGTTGGCGTCGAAGGTCTGGACGTTGACCGACTGGCCGCCACCGGACATCTGGGTCTGCGTCAGCGTGTGCGCGGCGTCGTCGTAGACGTTGGTGATCGTGATGCCGTTGCTCGTGCCGGCTGTCGGCCGGCCGGAGTTGTCCCACGCGGTGTAGGTCGTCGTGCCGCCGATCGACGTCATCGTCTTGAGCCGGCGCTGGCCGTCGTACGTGTATGTCACCGTCGCCACGAACGACCCGCATGTGCCGGAGTTCGTGTTGGTGTTCGATGCGGCGAGCGTCACGCCTGGCACGACGCGGACCTCGTCGACGAAGTCCGCGACCGAGTTGTAGGTGAAGACCGACGTCGAGCAGAGCGCGCCGTTGGCGAAGAACGTCTTGATCGTGCTCTGCTTCGCTGCCTGATCGAACGTCCCCGTCGTCTTGCCCGTCTGGAGCGTGACGCCGGACACGGTCGTCGACACGTCTGCCGCGGTCGAGTAGGTCCGGCATCCGCTGCCGCCGGCGTTGTTGCCGCCGCTGTTGTTGTTGCCGGCGTTGTTGCCGCCAGACCCGCTTGGGTCCGTCGGTGATTTCTGGCCGCACGACGCCGCGGTCAGGACCAGCACCAGCATCAGCGCATGCGCACCGGCTGGCACGCCAGCCAAGCCGCGAGCCATCCGCAACGGAGAGCGAAGGTCGACCATACCGGTGTCCTCCAGACACGTGGCGCACCACGAACGACGACAGTTTGCGAGGAGAGAACGGGTGGCCAAGATACGGCCGTCCGCGCGGTGATTATAGGCGTAGTTGCGGGCGACGCGGCGCGAGGCTCCGATGACCAGATGCCCCGATAGCCAGATGACCCGATCCGGATGTCCTGCTATTATCTTGGTTTGCCTTGGCGTGTCTGAGCCCGGGTGTCTGTATGTCGATGCTGCTCGATCTCGGCCGGATTCGGAGTGCTTCGGAACGCGTCGATCGCGTGTTCGAGCCGGCGGCCTTCGGGCCGGCCGGCGAGGACTTCCGCGTCATCGCGCCGGTCGACCTCAAGGCCGAGGTGCAGAAGGACGCCCGGAAGTTCCGGCTGGTCGGACGGCTGAAGACGACGCTGGAGACCGCGTGCAGCCGGTGTCTGGAGCCGTTCGCGATTCCGATCGACACGCCGTTCGACCTCCTGTTCCTGCCGGCCTCCGAGGCCGCCACGGACGCAGAGAGCGAGATTGGCGACGATGACGTCGGCGTGTCGTTCTACGAGGACGACGAGATCAATCTCGGCGACGTGCTGCGTGAGCAGTTTTATCTCGCGCTGCCGATGAAGCCGCTGTGCCGCGATGAGTGCCAGGGCCTGTGCCCGGTCTGCGGCATCAACCGCAACACCGGCACATGCGACTGCAAGACGGACTGGATCGACCCGAGGCTCGAAGGGCTGAAGAATCTCCGTCCGCGAGGGTAGATAGGTAGATAGCTCGATGATTCGCAGATAGCCAGATAGCTCGATGCCAGATAGCGCGTTAGTGCGATAGCGAGATAGTGCGATAGAAACGGTTCTCCCATGCCCAATCCCAAACGACGTCACTCGAAGACGCGGACGGCCAAGCGCCGGACGCACGATGCTCTCAAGCCGGTCGGCACCAGCGAATGTCCGCAGTGCCATGAGCTGAAGCTGCCGCACACGGTCTGCCGCAACTGCGGCTACTACCGGGGCCGGCAGGTCCGCGCCGTCGAAGAAGAGTAGGTGCCGAAGCGCCGTGCGAGTCATCGCCGTTGACGCGATGGGCGGCGATCGTGCGCCCGGCGCCGTCATCGAAGGCGCGCTCGTGGCGGCGCGCGAGCGCGGCGTCCGGATCGCGCTCGTCGGCCCTGAGGCCCTCGTCGCGGCCGAAGTCGATCGGCTCGGTGCCTCGTCCGCGGACGTCCGCGTCGTCGACGCGCCGGACGTCGTCGAGATGGGCGAGTCGCCGCTCGCGGCGCTGCGCCGCAAACGGCGGACGTCGATCCGTGTCGCGGCCGATCTCGTGTCGACTGGCGAAGCGGCGGCGCTGTTCAGCGCCGGCCACTCCGGTGCGACGGTGCTCGCGGCGCACGGCGTGTTCGGCATGTTGCCAGGCGTCGATCGTCCCGCGCTGGCGGTGACGGTGCCGACGCAAGACGGCGTCGCCGTGCTGCTCGATGCGGGCGCGACGGTCGAATGCCGATCCGAGCATCTCGTGCAGTTCGCGCAGCTCGGTGCCGCATACGCGCAGGTCGTGCTCGACGTCGCGCAGCCACGCGTCGGGCTGCTGTCGATTGGCGAGGAGCCCGGCAAGGGCACCGATCTCATTCGCGACGCGCATCAGCGCCTGTCTGCGTCGGCTCTCCGCTTCATCGGCAATGTCGAGGCGCGCGACCTGTTCTCGGGGCGCGCGGACGTCATCGTCTGCGACGGCTTCATGGGCAACATCGCGTTGAAAGTGGGCGAAGGGCTCGTCGAGGCGCTCGAAGAGATGCTGCGCGCGGAGCTGGGATCCGCGCTCGTCTCGCAGATCGGCGGCGTCGTCACCCGCCGCGCGTTCGAGCGCTTCAAGCAGCGCGTCGACTACGCGGAGTACGGCGCGGCGCCGCTGCTCGGCGTCGGCGGTCTCGCGCTCGTCGGCCACGGCCGGTCCTCGCCCCGCGCGGTCGCGAGCGGCATCGCGACTGCCGCGCGTCTTGCGGACGCGTCGCTCGTGTCGCGGCTGTCAGACGCATTGGCGAACCACGAAGGCAGATAGCCCGATAGCGCGATGTCCCGATAGTGCGATAGCGAGATAGCGCGATGTTGCGTCTTCCCTCTGGCGTGTGCTGAAGTAGGCAGGCTGATATGACCGTGATGGATGGCCGTGTGGCCCTGGTCACCGGTGCGTCGCGCGGCATCGGCCGGGCGATTGCCGTCAAGCTGGCTGGCGCGGGCGCGACTGTCGTCGCGGCTGCGCGTGGCACCAATGCCGCGGGCACCGTGGGCGAGATCGCGAGCCATGGCGGCCGCGCCGAGGCGATCGCGCTCGACGTCACCGATGACGCCGCAGTGGCCGCGGCGATCGCGGGCATCCTGGAGCGTCACGGCAAGATCGACATCCTCGTCAACAACGCGGGCATCACGCGCGACCAGTTGGTGCTGCGCATGAAGCGCGACGATTGGGACGCCGTGCTCGCGACGAATCTGACGGCCGCGTACACCTGCGCACAGGCCGTGCTCAAGCCGATGGTCAAGCAGCGCTACGGGCGCATCGTCAACGTGACGTCGGTCGTGGGGCAGTCGGGCAATGCCGGGCAGGCCAACTACGCCGCGTCGAAGGCGGGGCTGATCGGACTGACGAAGTCGCTGGCCCTGGAAGTCGCGTCGCGCAACATCACCGTGAACGCCGTGGCGCCTGGCCTGATCGACACCGACATGACGCGTGCGATTTCCGGCGGGGCTCATGACGACTGGGCGGCCAGAATCCCGCTCAAGCGGATCGGCTCGTCCGACGATGTCGCGGCGGCCGTGGCGTTTCTGGCGTCGGATGCGGCGTCGTATATTACGGGCCAGGTATTGGCCGTCAACGGCGGAATGTACATGTAGCCGGACCGGCGTGCGGTATAGCATGCTGGCAGCGGATGGATGCGATGCGGGCGATCGGGGATCGTCCCTTGGAGGAGGACTGAATGGCGGTTGCGGATCAGGTCAAGAAGATCATCGTCGAACAGCTTGGCGTCGATGAAGAGGAAGTGACGCCGGACGCGTCGTTCGTGGACGATCTGGGGGCCGACTCCCTCGACACGGTCGAGCTCGTCATGGCCTTCGAGGAGGAGTTCGGCATCGAGATTCCCGATGAGGACGCCGAGAAGATCACCCGCGTGAAGGAAGCCATCGAGTACATCGAAGGCCACGCCAAGAAGAAGTAGCGCGGAGGCGATTTGACGAGGCGAGTAGTCGTCACGGGCGTCGGCCTGCTGTCGTCGGTCGGCATCGGCACCGAAGCCTGCTGGGACGCGCTCTGCGCCGGCCGCAGCGGCATCGCCCCCATCACCCACTTCGACGCGTCGGCGTTCGCCGCGCGGATCGCGGGTGAAGTGAAGGGGTTCGATCCGCTGCAGTTCATGGACAAGAAGGACGTCAAGAAGGCTGACGTCTTCATCCAGTTCGCGTTGGCGGCCGCGGAGTTCGCGGTCCGCGACGCGAAGCTGGAGGTCACCGCGGAGAACGCCGACAACGTCGGCGTCTTCATCGCGTCGGGCATCGGCGGGTTCAGCACGATCGAGCGCGAGCACCTGGCGCTCATCAACGGCGGCCCGCGGCGCATCTCGCCCTTCTTCATTCCGGCGTCCATCATCAATCTCGCGGCGGGGCAGGTCTCGATCCGCTTTGGCGCGCGCGGGCCGAACCTCGCGACCTGCACGGCGTGCACCGCGTCGGCGCACAGCATCGGCGAGGCGTACGAGATCATCCGCCGCGGTGACGCGGACGTGATGATCGCCGGCGGATCGGAGGCGTCGATCACGCCGATGGGCGTCGGCGGCTTTGCCGCGTTGCGCGCGCTGTCGACGCGCAACGACGAACCGGCCCGCGCGAGCCGGCCCTTCGACAAGGACCGCGACGGGTTCGTCGTCGGTGAAGGCGCGGGCATCCTGATTCTCGAGGAGCTCGAGATCGCCCGCCGCCGCGGCGCGAGCATCTACGCGGAGATCGTAGGCTACGGTCTGTCCGGCGATGCGTTCCATCTGACCGGACAGCCGGAGGACGGCAACGGCGCGGTGCGATCGATGAAGATGGCGCTGCGGAAAGCCGGCGTCGCGCCGGATGCGATCGACTACATCAACGCGCACGGCACCTCGACGCCCATCAACGATCCGACCGAGACGCTCGCGGTGAAAACGGTCTTCGGCGATCACGCGAAGAAGCTGGTGATGTCCTCGACCAAGTCGATGACGGGCCACCTGCTCGGTGCGGCCGGCGGTCTCGAGGCCGGCATCACGGCGCTGGCGATCCGCCATCAGGTCGCGCCGCCGACCATCAATCTCGACGAACCGGATCCGGCCTGTGATTTGGACTACGCGCCCCACGTGAAGCGCGAGATGACGATCGAGCACGCGCTGTCGAACTCGTTCGGCTTCGGCGGCACGAACGGTACGCTGCTGCTCAAGCGATATCGGGACTGAACGGCCGGGCGGCCACAAGGCGGCCCCTACGATTGCTCCACGCCATTTACACCGCCACGCGATGTCCCGGCACCGCGGGCACGCGTGGACCGGGCATGACGACTCCCGCGAGATTCAGCGGATCGGACGTCGCGACTTCGACGGCCGCGCTCGTCGTCGCGCGATGACGGAACGCGCGGAGCGATTCGACGGCGACGGGCAGCGCGAACTGCTCGCCGACGAAGCCATTGACGAAGCGGCCGCCGCGAATCTCGCCGCGATCTTCCAGCCGTCGAAACGCCATCAACAGCTCGCGCCACGGCGGCAGAATCGATTCGCGCACCAAGAGCTCGCGGAACACGACACCGTAGCGGCGAAGCAGCATCCAGCAGGCCGACTCGATCGCGCGCGCGCGATCGCTCGCGTCCGGCGCAGGATGCGGCAGCACGGCCCAGCGGCCCGCGGCGTGACGCGGCCGTGCGGTGCGGCCGCTACCGTGGCCGCTGCGGCGCTTGGGATCGAGTAACGCGCGCAGGTTGTCGAAGCCGTCGGCGGTGACGAGCCCCGCGGCGACCAGCTCCCACAGCGCGGCTTCGACCTCGGACGGAAGCTGCTTCGTGCCGCGCACGATGTCGGTGAAAAACGACGCGCCGTGCCGATCGAGATAGGCGTGGAGATCGCGGCCGTTGGGCGACAGCCCCGCATGCGCCGGCGCGCCCGCGGCGTCGTGTCGCGCGGCGAGCCAGTCCGCGTCCTCGCGCACGAAGAACGTGATCGGCGCGACACTCGTGGGCACGACGCGTCGCGTCGTCTCGCGCGGCTCGAGCGTCGCAGGATGCGGCGACAGCCGGCCCCATCCGACGACGCCGGAGAAGCAGAGCCGATCGAGATCGGTGGGATCGTACTCGGCGGCGCGCTGGCGGAGCAGGTGCGCCTCCCACGCATTGGCGGGCGCCTCGAATCCCTGCAACTGACGCAGGATCTCCAACAGTCCCGCCTCGCCCGATAGCTGCGTGCCCGGTGCGACGTGCTGCCACTCGCGCAGCCAGCGCATCAGATCGCCCGAGGACACGGGCGCGATCTCTCGTCGCAACGCGCCGATCGTCAACCGATGAATCCGCGCGAGCAGGCGACGCTCGCACCATTCAACCGCTAACGCGGAACTTTGAACTGCGAACTTTGAACTTTGAAATGCGAGCGCGCCGTCCAACGCGTCTTTCGAAGTTCGAAGTTCAAAGTTCGAAGTTGACGAAGCGAAGCGTCCTCGCAACGCCCATCCCGCCGCTTCGAGCCGCAACAGCGCTTCTTCGATGTCGCTTTCAGAAAGGCCGGTCACGGCGGATAGCTCCGACGCATCGGTCGGACCGCTGTGCGACACCCAGCCTTGAACGATGGCGACGCGCGCGTCGACGGGGGCGAGCGTCTTGCCGGGAATCTCGGGCAACGCGTCGAGCACTGTTGCGCCTTCGTAGGCCTGGAGGAACGTGTGCTGAGACTCCGTTGCAATCCAGTACGTGCGGTCGTTGGCCGTCGCGCGTCCGGCGCGCCGCTGCTGCGTAAGCTCCGCGAGCCACGGCGACCATTCGCGAACGGCGTCTGTCGCGCGTGCGGCCAGTGGACCGGCATCGGCTGACGCCTCCGTCGGCAATGCGATCAACGTGAGCAGTGCGTCGTGCAGATCGGACGCGTCGCGCACGTCTGGCCACGCCTGCCGCCGGACCTCGTCGATCGCCTGTGGATCGAGCTGACCGATTTCCTCGAGGACGGTCTCCGGCAGCGCCCGACGCAGCTCGACCGCGCGTGCCCGCCGCTCCTCCAGCGGGGCATCGTCGAGGAACGCAAACGGATTCGCGTTGAGGATCTCGTGCGCGAAGAGCGACGGCAGCGGCGTGTCGACGGCGATCGTCCGGATCTGCCCGCTGTCGATGTCGCGCAGAACCTGCGTGAGCCCGTCGAGATCCATCGCCTCCGTCAACACGTCCTTCATCACCTCGCGGACGAGCGGATGATCGGGAATCGTGATATCGCCTTCGATGTTCTCCTGACACGCGGCGACGTCAGGAAACACGGCGGCGAGCAGATCGTCCGACTGCAGACGCTGCAGGTGGATCGGCACCTTGTGGCCGTGACGGACACGCTGCAGCGCCAGCGCGCGCGTCGCATCCCAGCGCCAACGCGTGCCGAAGATCGGCGAGGGCAGCGCGGCCTGGACGAGCACCTCTTCGACCGTGGCCGGCCGCAGGAACGCGAAGACGTCCGCGAGTGGGAAGCTGTGCTGCTCGGCCAGTGCGATCGTGATTCCATCGTCGGTGGCGGACGCCTGCAGCTCGAAGTTGAACGATCGGCAGAAGCGCTTGCGCAGCGCGAGGCCCCAGGCCTTGTTGATGCGTGCGCCGAGTGGGGCATGGATGACGAGCTGCATGCCGCCACCTTCGTCGAAGAAGCGCTCGGCGATGAGCGTGCGCTGCGTCGGCACGGCGCCGAGGAGCGCACGGCCGGCGACGAGGTAGTCGACGATCTGCTCCGCGCCCGCGCGATCGACGCCGCATTCCGACGTCAGCCACGCGATCGCGGGCAACGCCGCGCTCGATTGATCGGCAGTCTCTCGCGCGCTCACGTCCGAGGTGAGATCGGACACGGTCTGTCTGATGTCTGCGACGTGCGCCGACAGCTCTCGCGTCCGCGCCGGTGCTTCGCCGCGCCAGAAGGGAATGGTCGGCGCGGCGCCGTGCGCGTCCTCGACGATCATCCGTCCCGCCGTCGTCACACGCCGGATCCGCCACGACATGTTGCCGAGCAGCATCACGTCGCCGGCCATGCTCTCGACCGCGAAGTCCTCGTCGACCGTTCCGACAACGGTGCCTTCTGGCTCCGAGACGACCGTGTAGAGACCGGTGTCGGGAATCGCGCCGCCGCTCGTCAGCGCGGTGATGCGCGCGCCGCGCCGCGCTTTGACGCGGTGATTGACGCGATCGCGATGCAGATACGCGCTGTACCGGCCGCGCCTGGCCGCGATGCCTTCCGACAGCATCTCGATGACTTCGTCGAACTCCGCGCGGGGCAGGTCGCGATACGGGAACGCACGCGTGACGAGCGCGAACAGATCGTCTTCAGCCCACTCGTCCGTGGTGCACGTGGCGACGATCTGCTGCGCGAGCACGTCCAGCGGCGCGACGGGCCAGACGAGCTGGTCGAGATCGCCCTGCCGAATGGCACGCACGATCGCCGCACACTCGACGAGCTCGTCGCGCGTCGTCGCGAAGATGCGGCCCTTGGGGATCGCGCCGCGCCAGTGGCCGGCACGGCCGATGCGCTGCACGGCGACCGCGATCGATCGCGGCGATCCGATCTGGCAGACGAGGTCGATCGCGCCGATGTCGATGCCGAGCTCGAGCGACGCTGTCGCCACGAGCGCTCGCAGCTCGCCGGCTTTGAGGCGCCGCTCGGCATCGAGCCGGATACGGCGCGCCAGGCTGCCGTGATGCGTCGCGACGAGATCGGTGCCGAGACGTTCGGCGAGATGATGCGCGACGCGCTCGGCGACGCGGCGCGTGTTGACGAAGATCAGCGTCGACCGGTGCTCCGCGACGAGCGCGGCAACGCGATCGTAGATCTCGTCCCACATCTCGTGCGTCGCGACCGGGCCGAGCTCGCTCGGCGGCACGTCAATCGCGAGATCGAGATGCCGCCGCGGTGCGACTTCGACGATGTGCGGCAGCGGGCGGCTGCCGCCGAGAAATGCAGCGACGGTCTCGATCGGCTTCTGTGTCGCTGACAAGCCGATGCGCGTGACCGGCCCCGTTGCGAGCGCTTCGAGCCGCTCGAGCGACAGTGCGAGATGGCTGCCGCGCTTGTTGCCGGCCACCGCGTGGATCTCGTCGACGATGATCGTGGAGACCGACGTCAGCGTCGCGCGGCTGCGCTCGGACGTGAGCAGAATGTAGAGCGACTCCGGCGTCGTGACGAGGATGTGCGGCGGCTGCCGCAGCATCGCGCGCCGTGCGGGCGCCAGCGTGTCGCCGGTACGGACCGCTGTGCGGATGTCCGGCAGTGTGTAGCCGCGCTCACGGGCGAGCGCGACGATCTCGGCGAGCGGCCGGTCGAGGTTTACCTGGACGTCGTTGCCGAGCGCCTTCAGCGGCGAGACGTAGACGACCTCGGTCCGATCCGTCAGCGTGCCGTCGAGACCCTGGCGGATCAGCCGATCGATGCACGCGAGAAACGCCGTCAGCGTCTTGCCCGATCCCGTCGGCGCCGAGATGAGCGTGCTGGTCCCGCGCGCGATCTCGGGCCATCCATGCTCCTGCGGCTCGGTGGGCGTCCCGAACCGCCGCGCGAACCAGTCGCGCACGACAGGATGCGCCCAATCGAGCGAGGCGATCACGTCCGACGGCGGAACAGACGCGGACAGCACAGATCGATTATGGCGTAGGGACCGCACTATCATCTTGCCGTGGCCCTGTCCCGCAACCAGCACGTCAAAGCCGCCGCGATCTCGGCCGTCGGCGTGCCGGTCATCGAGGCGTTCGGCGCCACCTACAACTGGATCGAGCGGGGCACCGAGCATTTGGCTTCGATTCGACGCGAGGGACGACAGCCGATTTACGCGCTCTGGCACGGCCGCATCATGCCCGGCACCATCTACCTCCGCGACCGGGGCATCGTCGTCATCACGAGCGAGAACTTCGACGGGGAATGGGTCGCGCGGATCATCAAACGCTTCGGCTACGACACGGCGCGCGGATCGACGTCACGCAACGGCGCGAAGGCGCTCGTGCAGCTTCGACGTGACATGCGCGCAGGGCGGCCGGTCGCGTTCACGGTCGACGGCCCGCGCGGGCCGCGCGAGGTCGCGCAGCCGGGCGCGGTCTGGCTGGCCAGCGCGACGGGAAACCCCATCCTGCCGTTTCACATCGAGGCCGCATCGTTCTGGACGACGAAGAGTTGGGATCGCCACCAAGTGCCGAAGCCGGGAAGCACCGTGGCGGTCGCCATGGGGCCGCCGATCTACGTGCCGGCAGGGGCTGACGAAGCCGCGATCGAGACGGGCCGGCTCGCTCTGGAAGCAGCGCTCGCACGACTGCGTGACGAGGCGATCGGCATGCTGCGTTAGAAGCTCTTGCACTCGATCGCGCTTGTGCTACCATGTGCTACATGATGTATGCAGCTCAGGCTCGGCACGCGTCTCCAGAGCGTTCATCTATGTCCGATCGACGCAGTGCGCGGGGCCGGGGGCGTCCCGCGGCTCATGTCGGCGTCCGCGAGCTTCGCCAGAACCTGTCGATCTATCTCGATCAGGTGAAGCAGGGAGCGTCACTGACGGTCACGGAGCACGGCCGTGTCGTGGCGCTATTGTCGCCGCTGACTCAAGCCTTGTCGCCGATCGAGCGGCTCATTGCGGAAGGGCGTGCGACGCCCGCGACGCGATCGCTGCGGGATCTGCGGCCTCGCCACGTGGGATCGCCGGACGAGCGCGCGAGCGAGGCCGTCATTTCTGACATGCGGGACGAGCGCCTGTGAAGCGCGCGTACTTCGATGCGTCAGCGATCGCGAAGCTGATCCGTGAGGAGCGCGAGTCACTGGCGCTCGTCGATTTCCTCGACGATCCCATGGAAGCGGTCACGTCGGCGATCTCCGAAATCGAAGTGCCACGTGCGCTGCGCCGGCATGGCGTTACGGCCGGGGAAGTGGCCGAGGCGCTCAAAGGCTTCATCGTGGTGTCCGTCGATGCCGGGATCAGGGCTCGAGCCAGTGCGCTCGAGCCCGCGACGCTGCGCTCGCTCGACGCGCTACATCTCGCCACGGCGCTGGCCATCGGCACGGACGGGCTGCACGTGGTGACCTACGACGATCGGCTCGCGCAGGCTGCGCGCGAACAGGGTTTGACCGTCGTCCAGCCAGGCCGGACGAGCGCGGGCGCCAGCGCGTGATTCTCTTCACCTCGCCGCGCTTTGCCGAGCACACGCCACCGCCGGGCCATCCGGAACGGCCGGAGCGCGCGGGCGTCTTCGACGCCGTGGCCGGACAGGCGATCGCCGCGGGTTGGACGAGCGTCGAGCCTCGTGTCGCGACGCGCGAGGAGCTCGCGCGCATTCACACCGGCGCGCACATCGAGACCATCGCGGCGACGGCCGGACAGGCCGTCATGCTCGACGCCGACACGTTCACGAGTCCCGAGTCGTACGAGATCGCGCGGCTCGCGGCGGGCGCTGCGATCGATGCGGCGAAACACGCGTGGCAGCGGCGCGAGCCCGCGGTCGCGCTCGTGCGGCCGCCGGGCCACCACGCGGAGCCTGACCGCGCGATGGGCTTCTGCTTCTTCAACAACATCGCGATTGCGGCCGCCGCGCTGCGAGCCGACGACGTCGCGCGCGTGGCGATCGTCGACATCGACGTCCATCACGGCAACGGCACGCAGGCGGCGTTCTATGCGGATCCGTCAGTGCTGTATGTCTCGACGCACCAGTTTCCGTACTATCCCGGCACGGGCGACAGCATCGAGAAGGGCACGGGCGCAGGGCTCGGCTTCACGCTCAACGTCCCGCTCGCCGCGGGTGCGACCGACGATGTGTATGCGAAGGCGTACGCGTCGCAAGTGCTGCCGAAACTGGACGCGTTCAAGCCGGACGTGCTGCTCGTATCGGCGGGCTTCGACGCGCACGTCCGCGACCCGCTCGGCGGCATGCGCGTCACCACCGCCGGCTACCGCCGCATTGTCGAGCTGCTCGACACCGCGAGCCGTCGTCTTTGCCATCGCCGCAGCGCGTGGATCACCGAAGGCGGCTACCACCTCGACGCGCTGCGCGAGTGCCTGACGGACATGGTCGGCGTGCTAAGTTAGGTAGGCGCCGCAGGCGCCTCGTCAACTTCGAAGTTCGAACTTCGAAGTTCGAACTCTAGGAACCCCGTGTCCGATTACCGTCCTCAAGAAATCGAGCAGAAGTGGCAGCGGCGCTGGCGCGAGGCGCGCGCGTTCGAAGTCGACGTCGATCCCGCCAAGCCGAAGTTCTACTGCCTGGAGATGTTCGCGTATCCGTCCGGTCACGCGCACGTCGGGCACGTGCGCAACTACATGATCGGCGACATCATGGCGCGCACGATGCGGATGCGGGGCTTCAACGTCCTGCACCCGTTCGGCTGGGACGCGTTCGGCCTGCCGGCTGAGAACGCCGCGATCAAGAACAAGGTTCATCCCGAGACGTGGACGCTCGAGAACATCGCGCACATGAAGGGGCAGCTCCAGCGCCTCGGCATCAGCTACGCGTGGGAGCGTGAGATCGCCACGTGTCTGCCCGAGTACTACCGCTGGAATCAGTGGCTGTTCACGCGGATGTTCGAGAAGGGCCTCGCGTACCGCCGGCGCTCGACCGTCAACTGGTGCGAGACGGATCAGACGGTCCTCGCCAACGAGCAGGTCGTCAACGGCGGGTGCTGGCGCTGCGGCACGCCCGTGACGACGCGCGATCTCGAGCAGTGGTTCCTGCGCATCACCGCGTACGGCGACGAGCTGCTGTCCGCGTTGGACACGCTGCGCGAGTGGCCCGAAAAAGTGCTGACGATGCAGCGCAACTGGATCGGGCGATCGGAAGGCGCGCGCGTAAAGTTTCCGATCGCGGCCGGCGTGACGGCGACGTCCGAGTCGATCGAGATCTTCACGACGCGCATCGACACGATCTACGGCGCGAACTTCGTGTTGCTGGCGCCGGAGCATCCGCTCGTCGATCGCTTCGCGTCCGAATCGGACGATCCCGCCGCGTTCCGTGCGCGCGTGGCGGCGTTCCGTTCGCAGGATCGCACGGCGCGGCTCACGGGCGAGATCGAGAAGGAAGGCTTCGACACGGGCCGCCGCGCGATCAATCCATTCACGCACGCGCCGGTGCCCGTGTGGATCGCGAACTTCGTGCTCGGCGACTACGGCACGGGCGCGATCATGGCCGTGCCCGCGCACGATCAGCGCGACTTCGACTTCGCACGCAAATACGGCCTGCCCGTCACCGTCGTCGTCCAGCCGGAAGGCGCGGCCCTCGACGGCGAGACGCTGGCGGCTGCGTATGACGGCGACGGCGTGCTCGTGGCGTCCGGCTCGTTCAGCGGTCTGCGCGCCGACGATGCGCGCAAGACGATGACGGCCGAGGCCGAGAAGCACGGCATCGGCGAAGGCACGGTCCAGTTCCGTTTGAAGGACTGGGGCGTGTCGCGTCAGCGCTACTGGGGCACGCCGATTCCGATCATCAATTGTCCGGACTGCGGCCTCGTCCCGGTGCCGGACGACGATCTGCCCGTACGCCTGCCGCACATCATCGAGTTCACCGGCCGCGGCGACTCGCCGCTGGCGCAGGTGCCGGAGTTCGTCGACGTCGTGTGCCCGCGCTGTGGCCGGCCGGCGAAGCGCGAGACGGACACGATGGACACGTTCGTCGACTCGTCGTGGTACTTCTACCGCTTCTGCGATCCGACGAACGACAGACTGCCGTTCGATCCCGCTACGGTGAAGTACTGGGGACCGGTCGATTTCTACAGCGGCGGTGTCGAGCACGCGATCCTGCACCTGATCTACTCGCGCTTCTTCAGCCGCGTGTTTCGCGACGTCGGCCTCGTCTCGATCGACGAGCCGTTCACGCGCCTGCTGACGCAGGGCATGGTGCTGCGCCACGGCGCGGTCATGTCCAAGTCGAAGGGCAACGTCGTCGATCCCGACGACATGATCGCGAAGTTCGGCGCCGACGC
>DASZVJ010000112.1:0-7278 GCA_035547155.1 Vicinamibacterales bacterium | reverse complement strand
GCCGGCGCGATACGCCGCCAATCTCGCGGCGGTGATCGCCTGGCTCACGAAGACGCCGCATCATTTCGCGCTCGATCAGGCCGATCGCGACGGCATCGATTTCATCTACAAGACCGGATTTTTCGCCGACGGTCCCGAGCTCGGCTACCAGCTGACGGGGCAGGGGCGCAACAGCATTCATCCCACTTACGCCGAGCTGATGGCCGCCGAGGACGGCGCTGGACGGCAGCGCAGCTATCTGGCGACCGAAGACAATTTCCGCGTCGTGAAGGCACTCGAGACCGCCAATCTGATCGTGCCCGTCGTCGGCGACTTCGGCGGGACGAAGGCGTTGCGATCGGTCGCGCGCTACGCGCACGACAAAGGCGCGGTGGTCTCGGCGTTCTATCTGTCCAACGTCGAAATGTATCTGCGGCAGGACGGTAAGATGGACGCGTTCTGCGCCAATGTCGCCGCGATGCCGCTCGACGCATCGAGCACGTTCATCCGATCGGCGGCCGGTCGCGGTCTGATGAACGCGCCGTTCGGCCAGCGAGGTTTCGCACAAGGCGGCGGCCTCGGCATGTTCTGGCTCGCCTTGGGCGAGATGCAGGCCGAAACCACAGCCTGTGCGCATTGAGTCAGGTAGCCCGAAGCCCGTAGCCTGAAGCCCGTCGTCATGTCCTTCCGTTCCCGCAGCCTCGTCGTGATCGTCCTGGCGCTCGTGGTGTGTCTCGTCACGCAGGCCAGTCCTTCGTCGGCGCGACGGCTGGACCTGCCGCCGCGGCTGAGCGATCAGGACTTCTGGCAGCTGGTGACGGATTTCTCCGAGCCGAACGGCTTCTTCAACTCGGACAATCTCGTGTCGAACGAGGATCACTATCAGGACGTGATTCCGGAGCTCGTGCGCGTCGTGAAGCCGGGCGGCGTCTACGTCGGCGTCGGACCCGATCAGAACTTCACGTACATCGCCGCGCTCGAGCCGCGCATGGCGTTCATTCCGGACATTCGCCGCGGCAACATGCTCGTGCAGTTGATGTACAAGGCGTTGTTCGAGCTGTCGGCCGATCGCGTCGAGTTCCTGTCGCGCCTGTTCTCGCGCGCCAGGCCGGCGCTCGACGCCGACGCGAGCATCGATGCCATCATGACGGCGCTGGCGTCGGCCTCAACCGACCAGGCTGTCTATCAGCGGAACTTCCATGCGATCGTCGATCACCTGACGAAGACGCACGGCTTCCTGCTGTCACAGGAAGATCTCGACGGGATCGACTTCGCGTACTCGAGCTTCTTCGCGGGCGGGCCTCGTCTGGCGTTCGTGAGCAACGGCGGGTACGGGCGCCAGCGTTATCCGACGTTCTGGGAGCTGCAGACGACGACGGATCTCGCCGGCGTGAATCGCAGTTATCTGGCGAGCGATCGGGCCTACCGCGCCGTCAAGCTGATGGAAGAGCGGAACCTGATCGTGCCCGTTGTCGGCAATTTCGCTGGGCCGCGTGCGCTGCGCCGCATCGGCGGCTATCTGCGCGAGCACGGCGCGATCGTCACCGCGTTCTATACGTCGAACGTCGAGCAGTATCTCTTTCAGGATCGGATCTGGGACGACTTCCGCGCCAACGTCGCCGCGATGCCGTTCGACGAGACGAGCACGTTCATTCGCTCGTGCTTCAACAGCTGCTCGGTCCCCGGCGGATCGCGCGCCGTGACCCTGCTCGACTCGATACCGGCGCTGCTCGGCGACGCATCGGCCGGCCGCGTGCAATCCTACTGGGACGTGTTGAATCATTCTCGCCGGCCGTAGCTCATGAGGTCCACCGCTCGTCTTCCGCTGCGCGCGGCGCTGGCCGTTCTTGTCGCCGTCCTGGCCGTCGTGCTCGGTCTGCGCGCGGCGGCGCCGCCGGCTGTAGAGAACAACACGCTGCCCGATCGACTGACCGATCAGCAGTTCTGGCAGCTATCGTCCGATCTGTCCGAGCCGAACGGCTTCTTCCGATCCGACAATCTGGTCTCGAACGAGCACACGTTCCAGTACGTCGTGCCGGCATTGCGCAAGCAGATCAAGCCCGGCGGCGTCTACCTCGGCGTCGCGCCCGATCAGAACTTCACGTACATCCTCGCGACGATGCCGCGCTTGGCGTTCATCGTCGACGTTCGCCGCGGCAATCTGCTCGAGCAGTTGATGTACAAGGCGCTCATCGAGCTCTCGCCGGACCGCGCGGCATTCGTGTCGCGGCTGTTCTCGAAGCCGCGGCCGGCCGGCCTGAAGGCAGATGCCACTGCGGCGGAGATCTTCGCCGCCTACGCGGCGGTGGGGACGCGCGAGGATCTGTTCGGGCAGAACCTCCGCGCGGTGAAGGACCTCCTGACGCAGCGTCACGGTTTCCGGCTGTCGCCCGACGACATTGCCCAGTTGGAAGACATCTACATGGCGTTCTTCTGGGACGGCCCGGAGCTGCGGTATTCGATGCCCGGCATGGGCGTTCGCGGCCGGATGATGAACTTTCCGAGCTATGCAGATCTCGTGACGGCGACCGATGCCGCCGGGACGCCGCGCAGCTATCTCGCATCGGAAGCCCAGTATCGCGCCCTGAAAAGTCTGGAAGAACGCAATCTCATCGTGCCGGTCGTCGGCAACTTCGCCGGTCCGAAGGCGCTGCGGGGCGTTGGCCGCTACGTCCGCGAGCACGGCGCCATCGTCTCGGCCTTCTACGTGTCCAACGTCGAGCAGTATCTCTTCCAGGACGGGCTGTTCGACGCCTTCGCGAAGAACGTGGCGACGCTTCCCCTGGATGACACGAGCACGTTCATTCGCTCCGTCTGGAGCCGCTTCGGCTATGAAGGGAAAGAGCCGCTGGGCCCGGACGGCCGGGCGACGGCGCTGTATCCCATGAAGGCCTTTGTCGACGACTTCGAGGCCGGAAGGCTGACGTCGTATTTCGATGTGAACCAGCGGTCACGATAGAGTTCTTGACGCCCACTTTCGCTTCTGTTACCTTCGTAAGGTTCTTTACGAGCCTAGGACACCCTATCTAGGCTCGCGTCCAGCAGAAGCGTCCCGCTTCCTGGTTGTTTCCGCGCATCCGGCGCGACGTCCGATGGACGGAGCCCTCCGGATCGCACGCTGATCGCAGCAATAGGGGATTGTGTCTGGCGCCGAGCTTCGGCTCTTAGGCCAGGGACGCAAGACAGGCGCCCGGAGTGGCGCCAATGGCCGCGTTCGGCCTGTGGTTTCCGAGAGTGGGGTTATGCCGACAATCAGCCAACTGGTGCGCAAGGGCCGCGAGAAGGTCCTGACCAAGACGAAGAGCCCGGCCCTGCAGAGCAGCCCGCAGAAGCGCGGCGTCTGCGTGCGCGTCTTCACCCAGACGCCGAAGAAGCCGAACTCGGCCCTCCGCAAGGTTGCGCGCGTCCGGCTGACCAACGGCATCGAGGTGACGACGTACATCCCGGGCGTCGGCCACAACCTGCAGGAGCACTCGCTGGTGCTCATCCGCGGCGGCCGCGTCAAGGACCTGCCGGGCGTCCGCTACCACGTCGTGCGCGGCGCGCTCGATGCGGTCGGCGTTGCCTCGCGCATGCAGGGACGCTCGAAGTACGGGGCCAAGCGCCCCAAGAAATAGGTTTCCACCATGCCTCGTAGACGAGAAATCCCGAAGCGTGAAGTTCCGGCGGACCCGATTTACAACAGCCCGCTGGTGACGAAGTTCATCAGTACGATCATGCGCGGCGGCAAGCGGTCCACGGCCGAGCGGATCATGTACAAGGCGCTCGACATCGTGAAGGACAAGTCGGCCGACGATCCGCTGAAGGTGTTCAAGAAGGCGATCGACAACGTCAAGCCGAGCCTGGAAGTGAAGTCGCGCCGCGTCGGCGGCTCGAACTATCAGGTGCCGGTCGAGGTCAACCCGAACCGCCGGCTGTCGCTCGCGATCCGCTGGGTCGCCGGCTACGCCCGCGAGCGCGGCGACGGCAAGACGATGCAGGAGAAGTTGGCGAACGAGCTGCTCGACGCGGCGAATCTGCGCGGCGGCGCCGTCAAGAAGCGCGAAGACACGCATCGCATGGCGGAAGCCAACAAGGCATTCGCGCACTATCGCTGGTAGGCCATGGCACGCACCATCAATCTCAATCGTTGTCGCAACATCGGCATCATGGCCCACATCGATGCCGGCAAGACGACGACGACCGAGCGCATCCTGTTCTACACCGGCATCACCTACAAGATCGGTGAGGTCCATGAAGGCACGGCCGTCATGGACTGGATGGAGCAGGAGCAGGAGCGCGGCATCACGATCACGTCGGCGGCGACGACCTGCACGTGGCGCGATCACCGCATCAACATCATCGACACGCCCGGCCACGTGGATTTCACGGCCGAGGTCGAGCGCTCGCTGCGTGTGCTCGACGGCGCGGTCGCCGTGTTCGACTCGGTCGCCGGCGTCGAGCCGCAGTCCGAGACGGTGTGGCGCCAGGCGGACAAGTACCGCGTGCCGCGCATCTGCTTCGTCAACAAGATGGATCGCATCGGCGCGAACTTCCTGCGGACCTACGAGCAGATCAAGTCGAAGCTCCAGGGCAATCCGGTCGCGCTGCATTTGCCGATCGGCACGGAAGACAAGTTCGTCGGCGTCGTCGACCTGGTCCGGATGAAGGCCATCCGGTGGAAGGACGAGACGATGGGCGCGGACTACGTCGTCGACGAGATCCCCGCCGACATGCTCGATCAGGCGAAGGAGTTCCGCGAGCAGCTCATCGAGAAGGTGAGCGAGGTCGACGACTCGATCCTCGAGAAATATCTGCACGGCGAGGAGATCCCCGAAGAGCAGATCAAGGCGGCGCTGCGCAAGCGGACGATCGAGTCCGTGCGCCACGAGAACGCGGCGTTCGTGCCGGTCATCTGCGGATCGGCGTTCAAGAACAAGGGCGTCCAGCCGCTGCTCGATTCCGTCGTCGATTTCCTGCCGTCGCCGGTGGACATTCCGTCGGTGACCGGCATCGATCCGAACGGCCCCGAGGGCGCGACGGCCGAGCGCCAGGCGAAAGACGACGCGCCCTTGTCGGCGCTGGCGTTCAAGATCATGACCGACCCGTTCGTCGGTCAGTTGACGTTCATTCGCGTCTACTCCGGCAGCATGACGTCGGGGATGGCGGTCTACAACTCGACGAAGCAGAAGTCCGAGCGTATCGGCCGTCTGCTGAAGATGCACGCGAACAAGCGCGAGGAGATCAAGGAAGTCCTCGCGGGCGATATCGCGGCGGCCGTCGGGTTGAAGTCCGTCTCGACGGGCGACACGGTGTGCGACGAGAAGTCGCCCGTCATCCTCGAGGCCATGGATTTCCCGGAGCCGGTCATCTCGCTGGCGATCGAGCCGAAGACGAAGTCCGACCAGGAAAAGCTCGGCCTCGGCCTCGCGAAGCTGATGGCCGAAGATCCGACGTTCCGCGTCAAGACGGACGTCGATACGGGGCAGGTGGTCATCGCCGGCATGGGCGAGCTGCATCTCGAGATCATCGTCGACCGGCTGAAGCGCGAGTTCAGCGTCGAGGCGTCGGTCGGCGCGCCGCAGGTCGCCTACAAGGAAACGATCACGCGCGCGGCGGAAGGCGAAGGGCGCTACGTCAAGCAGACGGGCGGCCGCGGCCAGTACGGCCACGCGAAGATCCGCATCGCGCCGCGCAAGCCGGGCGAGGGCTATCTCTTCGAGAACAACATCGTCGGCGGCGCGATTCCGAAGGAGTTCATCAAGCCGATCGATCAGGGCATCCGCGAGGCGATGACGACAGGCGTGCTCGCGGGCTATCCGATCGACGACGTGCTGATCGACCTCTATGACGGGTCGTACCACGACGTGGACTCGAACGAAATGGCGTTCAAGATCGCCGGATCGATGGCGTTCAAGGATGCGGCGAAGAAGGCGCATCCCGTGCTCCTCGAGCCGATGATGCGTGTCGAGGTCGTCGTCCCCGAGGAGTACATGGGTGACGTCATCGGTGACATCACGAGCCGGCGCGGTCACCTCCAGTCGATGGAGGCGCGCGGTGGCACGCAGGTGATCAACTCGCGCGTGCCGTTGTCGGAGATGTTCGGCTACGCGACGGATCTGCGGTCGCGCACGCAGGGCCGCGGGGCGTACTCGATGCACTTCGATCGGTACGAGCCGGCGCCCTCGTCGGTGAGCGACGAAGTGATCAAGAAGGCGAACGGAAAGTAGAGCATATGGCGACACCGTTTTCGGAGAAGATTCGCATCCGCCTGAAGGCGTACGACTACCGCGTGCTGGATCAGTCGACGACGGAGATCGTCGACACGGCGAAGCGGACGGGCGCGCGCCTGGCCGGGCCGGTGCCGCTGCCGACCGAGAAGAACAAGTGGACCGTGCTGCGGTCGCCGCACGTCGACAAGAAGTCGCGCGAGCAGTTCGAGATTCGCACGCACAAGCGGCTGATCGACATCTTCGAGCCGACGCCGCAGACGGTCGACGCGCTGATGAAGCTCGATCTGCCGGCGGGCGTGGACGTCGAGATCAAGGCGTTTGGGAAAGAGCACAAGTAAGGCGACGGACGACAGGCGGCGGGCTTCTGGCTCGTCGACGCGCCTGTAGCCCGTGGCCCGTAGCCCGAAGGCATCTTTTATGGTCACAGGAATCATTGGTCGCAAGGTCGGCATGACCCAGGTCTTCGAGACCGACGGCACCGTGGTGCCGGCGACGGTCATCAAGGCCGGGCCGTGCGTCGTCGTGCAGGCGAAGACGGCGCAGACGGACGGCTACGAGGCCGTGCAGCTGGGGCTCGTCGATGAAACGGCGGCGAAGGCGAACAAGCCGACGGTCGGGCATTTCAAGAAGGCCAACGTGCCGGCGACGCGCGTGCGGCGTGAAGTGACGGTCAAGGCCGGCGGCGACTCGCTCAAGGCCGGCGATCAGGTGCTCGTGAACATCTTCGCGGCGGGCGATCGCGTCGACGTGATCGCGACGAGCCGCGGCAAGGGCTTCCAGGGCGTCATGAAGCGGCACAACTTCGGCGGCGGCGCGGCGACGCACGGATCGATGTTCCATCGCGCACCGGGCTCGATCGGCGCCTCGTCGTTTCCGTCGCGTGTCGTGAAGGGCATGCGCGCGGCGGGCCGCATGGGGGCGACGCGCGTGACGACGCGAAACTTGAAGGTGGTCGGAGTGGATCTCGACAACCACCTGCTGCTCTTGCGCGGGGCCGTGCCCGGCGCGCCGGGCGGCGTGGTGACCGTGCGCCGCGCAGTGGCGCGCAAGCCGGATCCGCAGCCGCAGCCCGAGAAGAAGAAGGGCA
>DASZVJ010000111.1:0-4430 GCA_035547155.1 Vicinamibacterales bacterium | reverse complement strand
ATCGGGCCCTTCGCGGTCGTCGGCGCGCGCGCCCGCATCGGCGCGCGCGCCGTGCTCGAGCCGCACGTCGTCGTCGGCGACGACGCGGTGATTGGCGAGGGGACGATCCTGCGCACGCACGTGTCGGTGCGATGGGGCGTCGAGATCGGCGCGCGCGTCCACATTCAGGATGGCACGGTGATCGGCAGCGACGGCTACGGCTTCGCGCGCCGGCCCGACGGCACGCACCAGAAGATCCCGCAGGTCGGCCGCGTCGTGATCGAAGACGACGTCGAGATCGGCGCGCTGTGCGCCGTCGATCGGCCGGCGATCGGCGAGACGCGCATCGCACGCGGCACGAAGATCGACAACCTCGTGCAGATCGCGCATGGCGTGCATCTCGGCCGCAACGTGCTCATGGCCGGTCAGTCGGGCATCGCGGGCAGCACGACGCTCGGCGACGACGTCATCCTTGGTGGCCAGGCGGGCGTGAGCGGGCATCTCACGATCGGCGCGCGCGTCAAGGTCAGCGCCAAGTCCGTCGTCACCAAGGACATTGCCGACGACGCGCACGTCGCCGGCATTCCCGCCGTCGATGTCGTCGAGTGGCGCGAGCACGTGGCGCTTGCGCGGCGTCTGCCGGAGCTGCGGCGTATGGTGGCTGCGCTCGACGCGCGTCTCGCGGCGCTCGAGCAGCGACGCAAGTGACATAAGATCGGGGCCCATGTCGCGTGCATGGCCCCGCGTGCTCGTCATCGTGGCTGCCGCGATCGCGCTGACCAGCGCGACGCGCGCGGACATCGTCCGTCCGCCGCGCTTCGACTACAAGATGACGACGCTGGCCAATGGCCTGCAGGTCGTGCTGCTCGAGGATCACTCGACGCCGATCGTGCACGCGGCCGTCTGGTATCACGTCGGATCGAAGGATGAGAAGCCCGGCCGCACGGGCTTCGCCCACCTGTTCGAGCATCTGATGTTCAAGGGCTCGAAGAACGTGCAGGCCGATCAGCATCCGTCGTGGATCACGAGCATCGGCGGCGAGGCGAACGCGCAAACCGACGAGGACGCGACGATCTACTGGGAGACCGTGCCCGCGCAGCACCTGCCGCTGGTGCTGTGGCTCGAGGCCGATCGCATGGCGTCGCTCGACGTGAGCGAGGCGAAGTTCAAGACCGAGCGCGAGGTCGTCAAGGAAGAGCGGCGGATGCGCTACGAGAACCAGCCGTTCGGCACGCTGCAGGAGATCCTGTACGAGCACGCGTTCACGACGCATCCGTACCGTCATCAGACGATCGGCTCGATGGCAGATCTCGAGGCCGCGTCGATCAAGGACGTCCGCGAGTTCTACAACACGTATTACGTGCCGAACAACGCGACGCTCGTGCTCGTTGGCGACTTCGACAGCGGTGAGGCGATGAACCTGGTCGAGCAGTATCTGGGCCGCGTGCCCCGCGGAAAGCCCGTGCCGCGTGACATTCCCGTCGAGCCCGCGCACATCGCGCCGGCGGAGATCACCGTCACACAGCCGTGGCCGCTGCCGGCCGTCGTCGTCTCGTACCACATCACGTACGACGGCCATCCGGATGCGTATCCGCTGCACATCCTTGCGAAGATCCTGTCCGACGGCGACAGCTCGCGCCTCTATCGATCGCTCGTCTACGAGAAGCAGATCGCGCTGGCGGCGTTCGGTGAAGCGAAGCTGATCGAGGATCCGAACCTGTTCTTCGCGATGGCGATCGTGCAGCCCGGCGTGCAGCCATCGGCCGTGCAACAGGCGCTGTTGGACGAAGTCGAGCGCGTCAAGACGGATGGCGTCACCGCCGCCGAGCTCGAGCGCGCCAAGCGGCAGTTCGCGCGTGACTACATCCTGGGCCGCGAGTCCGTCCGGCAGAAGGCGCTGCATCTCGGCCATGCCGTCGTGATCCACGACGACATCAAGACCGCCGATGGCGAGTTCGATCTGTTCCAGAACGTCACGCTCGCCGACGTCCAGCGCGTGGCGCGGACGTACTTCACGCCGGAGAATCGCATGCTGTTGACCGTGATGCCGCAAGGGCCGGCCGGCTCGGCGAGGAACGATCGATGACGCGCCGATCGCGGTGGCTTGCGGCCGGCCTCGCGCTCGTGACGATCGCGACGGCACACGTCGCGGCCGCACAGGTCTGGCCGAGCGAAGACCCGCCGGCGCCGCTGCCCGCGCGGCGCGTGACGTTTCCGCCGTACTCGCTGAAGACGCTGCCCAACGGTCTGCAGGTGCTCTACGTCGCGTATCACGAGCAGCCGTCGGTGAGCTTCCGTCTGTTCGTGCGCGCGGGCGGCGTCGAAGAGCCGGCCGATCGGCCGGGCGTCGCGAGCTTCGTCGCCGCGCTGCTGAATCAGGGCACGACGTCACGATCGGCGCAGCAGATTGCGACGACGATCGATTCGGCGGGTGGATTGATTGGCGTGGGATCCGGCAACGAGCAGTCGTCGATCTATGGCGCCGTGATCAAGGACCAGACCGATCTCGCGCTCGCGCTGGTGAGCGACATGGCGCAGCATCCGGCGTTCGCGCCGGAAGAGCTCACGCTGCAGCGCAAACAGGCGCTGTCGTCGCTGCAGGTGGGCTACGACGATCCGGACTATCTCGCGGGCGTGGCATTCGATCGTCTCGTGTTCGGCCTCCATCCGTACGGCCGTCCGAATCAGGGCACGCCCGACTCGATCACGCGCATCACGCGCGACGACCTCATTGCATTCCATCAGCGCTGGTACGCGCCGAACAACGCGCTGCTGGCGATCGTCGGCGATCTGACGGAGACGGAAGCCTTCGCAGCGGCGGAGCGCGCGTTCGGCACGTGGACGCGGCGGGACGTGCCGGCCGTCACGCTGTCCGGCCTGCCGCCGGCCAACAAGCGCGTGGTCGTCATCGATCGTCCAGGCTCGACGCAGACGGAGATTCGCGTCGGCCACATCGCCATCGCGCGCACGCACCCCGACTACGTACCGTTCGATATGGCGATTCGCATCCTCGGCGGTGAGGGCGCGAACCGGTTGTTCGGCGTGCTGCGATCGGAGCGCGGGCTGACCTACGGCGCGTCCGCGAGCCTGTTGACGTTCAAGGCGAGCGGGGAAGTCGTCGCCGAGACGGACACGCGCAGCGCCGAGACCGGCGAGACGCTGCGTCTGATCGTCGACGAGTTCACGCGGCTGCAGCGCGAGCCCGTGCGTCCGGCCGAGCTGCGCGGCGCGCAGGATTTCATGGCCGGGCACTTTCCGCTCTCGATCGAGTCCTCGTCGGCGATCGCCGAGCAGGTGCTCGCGCGGTTGTTCTACGGCCAGAGCCTCGACGACATCGACACGTACCTCGATCGCGTGCGGCGCGTCACGGTGCAGGACGTGCAGCGCGTCGCACAGCAGCTGTTGAAGCCGGATCAGTTGTCGATCGTGCTCGTCGGCGACGCGGCGACGTTCGTCGATCAACTGCACCGGATCGGCATCGACGACGTCGACCGCATTCCGATCGAGCAGCTCGATCTCGATTCGCCCACGCTGCGGCGCGCGCCCGCAGGCCGCGTCCCGCCGGTCTAGCCTCGTGACACCCGCGACGACGCGCGATTCCGCCGCAGCATCCGGTACTGGCCGGCGCGTGATGATCTCGTGCGGCGAGGCCTCCGGCGATCTCTATGCCGGCGCGCTCGTCCGCGCGCTTCGGCGGCGCGATCCGCGGATCCAGGCGTTCGGTTTCGGCGGCCGCCACAGGGCCGCCGCGGGCGCTGATCTCGTCGGCGACTACGCGCGCTTCTCGGTGACCGGCCTCGTCGAGGCGCTGTCCGTCGTCCCGCGTTCGTTCAAGATGCTGCGCACGCTGCGCGACGCCGCGATCGAGCGGAAGCCGGACGTCTTCGTCGCGATCGATTTTCCCGACTTCAATCTGCGCTTGCTGCCGGGGCTGCACGATCTCGGCGTGCCGATCGTGTACTACATCAGCCCGCAGCTCTGGGCGTGGCGGCCAGGCCGCATCGAGCAGATCCGCCGCTACGTGTCGAAGATGCTCGTGATCTTTCCGTTCGAGGAAGCGATCTACGTGAAGGCGGGTGTGCCGGTGGAGCTCGTGGGGCATCCGCTCATCGAGCTCGCGTCCGCGTCGCAGCCGCGCGACGAGTGGCTGCGCGCGCACGGCCTCGATCCCGCTCGTCCCGTCGTCGCGCTCTTACCTGGCAGCCGGCCGAACGAAATCCGGCTGCTGTTGTCCGTGCTCATCGATGCGGCGCTGCTCATCGCGCGTCGCGTGCCTGGCGTGCAGTTCGTGATCGCGCGCGCGCCATCGTTGCCGGACTCGCTGTTCGCCGCCGCGCGCAGCTCGTCCGTGCCCATCGCGATTGCGGAGCGCGAAACCGACGACGTGCTCGCGTCGGCGGACGTCGTCGTCACCGCATCGGGCACCGCGACCGTGCAGACGGCCATCCACG
>DASZVJ010000110.1:0-6523 GCA_035547155.1 Vicinamibacterales bacterium | reverse complement strand
GACGAAATCCGACGGGGCCTGCAGCGGGCTCGACGAACCAAGCACAATCGCGATCAGCGACAGAACCAGTCCAATCATCGGCGGTCATTCTACGGGCATGTGCCGTTCTTCTCAGCGCGTCACGGCCCCGACGTGACCAATCCCTCCAAACCGTCGTTCCCGCCCCGCAAACGCGTCGAGGGCGCCCGCGAAGTGCCCGGCCCCGAAGTCGGGCCACGCGACGTCGACGAAGTGCAGCTCGGCGTACGCGCACTCCCACAGGAGAAAGTCACTAAGGCGCTTCTCTCCGCCCGTTCGAATCAACAAGTCGACGTCCGGCACATCTGCGATTTCGCCTCGGCCGCTGTGGATCCGCGCGACGAATTCCTCGCGCGAGGATCGGCCCGCGCGAATCATTCGTTCGGCCGCCAGCCAGATCGCTTCGCGCGACGAGTAGTCGATAGCCAGCCGGAGATGCAGCGTCGCGCCCGCGGCGGTTACCCGCTCCGCAGCTTCCGCCGTGCGCCGCAGTGACGGCGCGAGCCGATCGCGACGTCCAATCATCGTCAGACGAATGCCGGCCTCGACACAGCGCGCAGTCTCGTCGCGGAGATACTCGTCGAACAGCGCCATCAACCCGTCAATCTCGAGGCGCGGACGCCGCCAGTTGTCCGACGAGAACGCATAGAGCGTGAGGACGTCGATGCCCTCCGCGCGCGCGGCTTCTACGGCGCGCCGCACCGCAGCCGCGCCACAACGATGGCCTGCCGGCCGCGGCAGGCCACGCGCCGTCGCCCAGCGACCGTTGCCGTCCATCGCGATGGCGACGTGGGCCGGACGCGTCGTCCTCATGACCGCGGCTCCGTGTGCGACGAGGACGGCGTCGCGAAGACCGCGGCCCAGTCCACGCGCGCGGTTGCCTGCATCAGCGCGAATAGCGTCACCACCGCGCCGACCGTGACCGTCAGCCCCGTGTATCCCTCGAAGAAGAACGCGTAGCTGAAGAGTACGAGAAACACGAGCTGCGCCAAGCCCGCGCGCGCGATCGCGAAGTGTGCGCCGGTCACGATGCGCAGGTACGTCGTCACGAGAAAAATGCTGGTGGCCGACGCGATCGCGAAGGCCCAGTGAATCGAGATGTGATCGACGAGATACGCGAGCAACAGATGGAACGCGAAAAACGCCGCTGATAGAAACACGTAGTGCATCGGATGCAGGCTCTGCCCGCGCAGCACGCCCAGCGTCACCATCACGACAATGAAGAACAGGAGCGAGACGGGCGCGAAGTACGTGATGCGCGCGGCGAGCGGGCCGGGGTTCTGGAGGTTCGGCAGATCGAGCCCGATCGTCCGTCCCGTCAGCAGCCGATCGAATCGCCAGCGCAGCTCGCGGCCGTTCCCGCTGCGATCGTTGGTCGTCGGCGACATCGAGCCCGGCAGAAAATCCACGGCGTCGAAATCAGTGTGCATCGTGAGCGTGAAGTCCTGCACCTGCGCCACGCCCTTCGGCGTGAACGTGTAGGACCACGTGTCGAGGCCGCGCGAGTCGTACGCGAGCTCGATCGCGACGTCGCCGCCGGCCGGCACGGCGACGCGCGCCGTCGCACCTTTCGTCAGATCCTCCGCACGCTCGGCGTCATGGCCGTTGACGCGGAACACGAAGTTGTCGAACTGGACCTGGTCGGACGGAAACGTCAGATGCGCGATGATCAGCCGCTCCTGCCCGGTATCGTTCCGTGCTCGATACGTGGCGTGGAGGCGCACGCCGTACGTGTCGTACCACAGCAGGCCCTTGCGCCGGTGATCGAGTGCGAGGCTGACGTCGACGCGGCTCGAGTCCAGCGCGATCGGCATCCGATCGACGACGAGATGCGTCACGACGTTTGCGGTCGAACGGCCGGACGCGTCGGTGCTCTGCACGTTCTCGGCAACTTGGCGCTGCTGCTCCCACCACAGCTCTGGCGCGGCCTGCGACTGCGGCCCGCCCCAGAGCAGCGCGACCTCTTGAGACAGGCGGTCGTCGAGCACGCCGGATCGCGCGATGACGGAGCTGCCAAGGCCGAACCAGGCGAGCGTGGCGACAAGATAGATGCCGATGATGGGCATGGGACGCAGTCGCGACATGAGACCTCCAGCGATCGATCGGCAGACGCTCGCGCATCGCGAGACGCGGCCGGATCGACGAGGCCCTCAGCCTGCGCCGCTGCACGCGGAAAGACATGAGCAAGTTGTGAGCGAGGGATGAGATGTCGCTCAGATCTCCTGAGCAGACGCGACGTTACGGGCGACGCGGACGATGTGTGAGCCCGAACGTCAAGCCCATGCCGAAGGCGACGCCCTCGAACGCGCTGACGATGGTCCGCGTGATGGGCCGAAGGGATTCTTCGCCGAGGAGCCTGGCGATGGGCGCCAGGCCGACGTGCGATCCCGCGAAGGCGGATGCCATCGAGTCGAGGCTCGATCCCACCAGCCGGCATCCCGCCCAGGTCAGCAGGATGCCCGCAAGACCGCAGACGACGCCAGTGATCAGACACGCGCGGACGCGCGCCGCACCGCGCGGACCGGCGAGCCCTCCGCCCGGCAGCGGCGCCGTCGAGATCGCGTAGCCGAGACCGGCGGCGGCACCGAGGACGAGCCCTTCGATCCACCCGCCGATCGATGGCATCTCACGGCCGAACATGCCGGCCACGAGCGCGCGCGTGATGACGTGCGCGAGCGCGCCAGCGAATGCGCCACCCGCCGCGCCGCACGCGATCAACGCCGTCGCGCGAGCCGATCGCGCCAAGGCTTCGGCGGCCGCCAGCCCCGCGCCGATCCCCGCCGCGCCGAGTGCGCCTGCCACGGCGCCGATCGTCGCAACGGCGACGACGACATTCGCGTGGGCGTCCGATGCGGGCACGAGCCACATCGCGATGCCGCCAATCACGCCGGCAATCACGCCCGCCACCGTGCCACCGAGTGCGGCGGCGCCCCAACGATTCGAGGTGTGCCGCGCGGCACGTCGCAGCCGCAGCAGTCCAAGCTGCACGATCGCGGACCATGGTGACGGCGAGGTCAGCAGCGCGACGTCGCCGGCTCCAGGTACGTCCCATCGCGCGTCGCGCAGGATCGCACGCGCCTCGGCGTGTCCGCGGACACCGTCGAGCCGACGCAGTGTTTCTGCGGTGCCCAGCGCATGCAACTGCTCCGCCGCCTCACGTCGTTCTTCGTCGGTCGCCTGCGGCCACGGCGCGCGGCGCAGCAAGCGATCCAGGAGAGGCGCGAAGGGATCGCCAGCGGCTTCGGGCGCGCGCTCATCCGTCGCGAGCACGGCAACGATCGACGCGATCGATGGCAGCGGGCCCTCATCGAGCTCGACCTGCACGTCGCCGGCGACGAACTGATAGCCCTGCCGCGACACCGTCCGGATGAACCGCGGCTCGCGCGGGTCGTCGTCGAGACACCGGCGGATCGTGCGGACGGCCTGGCTGAGGGCGCCGTCGGAGACGACGACGTCCGCCCAGACGCGATCGAAGATCTCCTGCCGTGTGACGACGCGATGACGCTGGTCGACGAGCAGGACGAGCAGATCGAAATAGCGCGGGATGATCGGCACGTCGGCGTCGCCGCGCCGCAGCGCGCGATGCGCGGGCGAGACGAGGAACGATCCGAACCGGAAGCGCGACGAAGACACCGGACGGCGATCGTATACCGGCGCGAGCGGTGCGTCGCGCGCGAGCTTGACAGGACGTCAACGCCACGGCAACATAGGCATCGTTTAACTATGCCTCGCGAAGACGGCCTCCCGCCCGGCACTCTCGTCATGCTCGTGCTCCGCGTGTTGACGGCCGGTCCGTTGCACGGCTACGCGATCGCGCAGCGCATCGCGCAGTTGTCGAGTCAGGAGCTGAGCGTCGAAGAAGGCTCGCTCTATCCGGCGCTGCAAAAGCTGCTCATCAAAGGATGGGTCAAAGCCGCGCCGGCCGTGTCCGCGACCGGCCGGCCCGTCCGTGAGTACCGGCTGACGGCCGCAGGGCGCAAGCAGCTCGAACACGAACAGGAAAGCTATCGCCGGACATCACGCGCGATCGACGCCATCCTCGAAAGCACCTGAGTCCCGAGGCCGCCATGTCACGACCTGGAGAGTGGTTCCGACGTCTGGGGTACCTGCTGACACGACGTCGTGTCGACGAAGTGCTGCGTCAGGAAATGGAGGCGCATCGCGAGATGCTGGACGAGCCCGCGCGATTCGGCAACGCGCGCCGGCTGCGCGAAGACGCGCACGATGCCTGGGGCTGGCGCTGGCTCGACGACCTGTCGCGCGACGTACGCTTCGCGCTTCGGACGCTTCGCCGATCGCCGGGATTCACAATCGCGGCCGTGTCGACGCTCGCGCTCGCGATCGGCGCGAACCTCGCCATCTTCACGCTCATCGATCGCGTCGTCCTGCATCCGCTGGCGGTGCCGGATCCGGCGCATCTGGTGACGTTTCAACGAACGATCCAGTTGCGAGCCGGCCCGCGCCTCCAACTCTGGATGACCTGGGAAGACGCGAAAGATCTCCGAACGCTGCGGACGCCAGTCAGCCTGGCGCTGTCCAGCACGAGCAACGATCGAACGAGTCGTGCGATTGCGCTCGATACCGGCAGTGGCGACACGCTCAGCGTACCTGGACGGTTCGTCAGCGGGAACTTCTTCCGCGTGCTCGGTCTGCGACCCGCGCTCGGCCGAGATTTCGTCGATGCCGACGATCAACTCACCGCGTCCGCCGTCGCGATCCTGAGCGATCGCGGATGGCGCACGCGGTTCGCCGCCGACGCGTCGATCGTCGGGCGCACGATCCACGTCAACAACGTCCTCGTGCTGATTGTCGGCGTGCTGCCGGCCACGTTCGCCGGCATCGATCTCGGTGCACCTCCGCCCGAGATCTATCTGCCGCTGATGACGGCATCGCGCCTGGCGGACAACGGTGGCGCGCAGACGGACGGCCGCGGGCGGCTGTGGACCGGTTCGGGGCCAGGCAGCGGACTGGTGTCGTCGATTTCGCCGGTCGTCAACGTCATGGGCATTGCGCGCGTCACGGCAGGGACGACCGCTCGACTCCAAGCGGAGCTGTCGACCCACGGCCCGTTCGCGAACTGGACGGTCGTCCGCGTGGCCGACACGATGCTGCCGTTTGGCTCGTGGCCGGAGATACGCCAATTCGTCGGCCTGCTAGCCACAGCCGTTGCGTTGACGTTGATCATTGGCTGCGCCAATCTCGCGGGCCTGCTGCTCGCGCGCGCCGAAGCGCGCCGGACCGAGCTCTCGGTACGCGCGGCCCTCGGCGCGAGCCGGACCAGGCTTGCGCAGCAGGTCGCCGTCGAAGCCGCGCTGCTCGCCGCTGCCGGCGGCGCCGCAGCGTGGATGCTCGATCGCGGCATCGAGCGCGCGCTGGCGCCGTTCGTGTTGCCCGGCGGCATTGCGATCGGGGCGCTGCCAGAGACGTCGGCGTCTCGTCTGCTCGCCATTGCGGCCGCGTTCGTGATCCTCGTCGCCGCGATCATCGCGATCGCGCCCGCCACACTCGCGATGAGCCGGCGTCTCTCGCTCGATCTCAAACGGCGAGGCGGGGGATCCAGCCGGCTGGGCCTCGCGCGCGGTCTCGTCGGCGTGCAGGTCGCGATCGGCGTCGTGCTCACGTTCAGCGCGAGCCTGTTCATTCAGAGTCTGTCCAACGCGCTCGCGACGGACGTCGGCTTTCAGCGCGACGGCCTGGTGTCGGCCACGCTCGCCATGCCACGAGAGAAGCAAATGTTCGGATCGGAGGCCATCGAGGCACTCGCCGCGAAGATCCGCGAGCTTCCGGACGTTTCTGCCGCGTCGGTCGGTCCGCTGCCGTTGGTGCAAGGCAGCGACTTTACCTACACCGACATCCGCGCGGACGGTGCGCCGATCGACACGGCCGGGCCCATCGACGTCGTGTACGCGTCGGCGGACTACTTCACGACGCTCGGCCAGCCGCTCGCGCGCGGCCGGGACTTCGATGACCGCGATCGGGCCAACGGCCGGCTCGTGATGATCGTCAATGACGCGGCCGCACGGCTGCTTTGGTCAACGGGCGCCAACCCGCTCGAACATCACCTCACAATCTCGAGCGCAGGACGCAGCACCGACTATGCGGTCGTCGGCGTCACGCAAGACGTCCGGCTCAAGACCTTGCGCGATACGAACCGGCCGGTGCTTTATCTCTGCCGGCCACAGCATTCCGCCTTTCTTTCCGGCTTCATCGCCGGTGCGGGACATGCGTCGCTGATCGTCCGCACATCGCGCGACGCGAGCGCCACTACGGGCAGTCTGCGCGCAACCGCGACCGCAGAGGGCTTTTCGCTGACAGACGTGACGACGATGTCGCAGGCGATCGACACGCTCGTCATGCCGCAGCGGCTCGGACGCGCGCTGTTGACGCTGCTCGGCGTCACCGCCATCGTGCTTACCGTGGTCGGCATGTACGGCCTCGTCGCGGCCGTGGTCGCCCGGCAGAAAAAGGAGATCGGCATCCGGATGGCCCTCGGCGCGAAGCCGCG
>DASZVJ010000109.1:0-8141 GCA_035547155.1 Vicinamibacterales bacterium | reverse complement strand
CGCCTCCGCCACCATCGTGACGATGCGCGCCAGCAGCGTGTCCGCGCCGACTTTCTCCGCGCGCACGACGATGCTGCCGCTCGTGTTCAACGTCGCGCCGACGACGCGATCGCCGGCGTGCTTCTCGACGGGAATCGGCTCGCCGGTGACCATGGACTCGTCGACGACCGTGACGCCTTCCGTGACGATCCCATCGGTCGGAATCTTCTCGCCGGGCCGGACGCGAAACAGATCACCCACGTGGACGTGCGCGAGCGGCACGTCGGTCTCGCGGCCGTCGGCAGCGACGACATGCGCGATCGCAGGCGCCAGATCCATCAGCTTGCGAATCGCCGCGCCGGTCTGGCTGCGCGCGCGCAACTCGAGCACCTGGCCGAGCAGGATCAGCGTGACGATCGTCGCCGCCGCTTCGAAGTAGACGTCGACGCCGCCGTGCGCGTCGCGGAAGGCGGCAGGAAAAATCCCCGGCGCGAGCACCGCGACGAGGCTGTAGACGAACGCGACGCTCACGCCGAGGCCGATCAGCGTGAACATGTTCAGATTGCCGGTGCGAAGCGATGCCACCGCGCGTCCATAGAACGGCCACGCCGCCCACGTGCACACGGGCACAGCGAGGGCGAGCTCGATCCATGGCTGTCCAGGCAGCATGCCTCCAGACATCCCGCGCATCGCGATGACGAACAGCGGCAGCGACAACGCGGCGGCGATCCAGAACCGCCGCGTCATGTCGATCAGCTCGTGATTCGGTCCCGCATCCGCTGACGGCAGCACGGGCTCGAGCGCCATGCCGCAGATCGGACAATCGCCGGGACCGTCCTGCACGATCTCCGGGTGCATCGGGCACGTGTACTTCGTCGATGTCCCGGCTTGCGCCGCGGCTGGCGGCGCCGGTGCGGTGTGCGCATGCGCGGGCGATGACGAGGCCGGCGCTGATGCGTTGGGCTTGCGCGTCGACGTCATCGCCTGCGGCATCGCGCCGTCGTGGGCCGCCACGAGGGCGGCCCCTCCATTTGAGCGTGCGAGCACGCCCGATGGATCGGCCGCGAACTTCTCGCGGCAGCCAGGCGAGCAGAAGTAGTACGTCCGGCCGTCGTGCTCGAACGATCCGCCGCGGGCCTTCTGCGGATCGACGGTCATGCCGCAGACGGGATCGCGTTCGGTGGAGGGCTGGGGAGATGGAGATAAAGACATGGTGTCCGACTACGGGCGGACGGCCACACGGGGCCGTCCCTGCTTGTCCGCCGTAGCCTTGGCGAAGGCGGACAGCCTGAAAAATACACTCATCTCGATCGGCGATTTCGAGCCGTACGCCGGCACGGCAGTGCTCGGCACACGCGCAACGCCAATCGATCCACCAATGCCGGCACGAAGGCCCGCGGCCGCGGCCAGCCAGCGCGTGTAGCCGGCCTGCACTTTGATGATGCCGGAAGCGTCACTCGGCGCGCCACTGTCCGGCAGCGCAAGGTCAGCCGCGGACTTCTGCACGCACTCGGCGCGCGCGAACACGACGTCCGAGGCGCTGACATCGACAGCCGTTTCTGCCAGCCACGCCTGGCTCGATTCGCCATGCTCTCGATTGACGCCCCACGCCGCCGTCGTCGTCCACAGGCCTCGCGACGTCCGCCGGTGATACGTCGCCGACGCCGTCGTGCGCCGCACGTCCATCGCGTCATCGTCATGATGATCGACATCGTGCAGCAGACCCGTGGACACCTGCACGGCGAGACGCGGGCTCGGCAGCCACGACACGCGCGTCGACCACGAATCGAGACGCGCCACATCGAATCCGTATCGTGCATCGTCCGGCTCGCGTCCGTTGAAGGCCGACGCTTCGGCCTTCCATCGCCGGCCGTACACGCCGGCGGTGAGCACGCCGAAGCTCACGTGCGTCGCGTCCAGCCAATGGTGCGCGATCGGCGCGAAGAGATCGGGCGCCGCCGACGGGCGATGCGGATACGCGACGGGGCCGAGCGCGGGCTCACCGGCAGGCCCGCCGTAGATCTCGATCGCGACACGATCGCCAACTGCACGCTGATACCGCGCGGCGGTCTCCATGAACACATCGTGCGGATGCTGGCGATCGTGCAACGCGACGCCGCGGCACGACTCGCCCGACTGCGCGAGATCCGGATATCCGCACCGTCCGACGGTCAGCGGCTCGAGGCTCGTCATCGCGCGCAACGTGAGCTGCCCGCCCCACAGCGCGTGCTGCGCCATGCCCATCGCCCAGTTGACGCTCCCGGCCTGGCGATCGCCACGATCGCCCGTCACGTCGATCGCCTGAAGAAACGCTTGCCCGTGCGCCATCAGCATCCAGTCGCGCACGTGCCACATCGATCCGCTTGCCGGCGTGTCGTCGGGCAGCCAGCTCGTGCCGGAGCCATCGCGCCCGTCCGCGATTCCCAACGGCGCACCGCTCATCTCCATATGCGCGTGCATGGTCATGCCCGGCATATCGGGCATTCCATCCTGCGCCGCAGCAGCCGCAGGCACGCATGCCGCGGCCAGCATGATGCTGTACCGAATGAACTTCACGATCGTCTCTCCTCTGTCACGCGCACGATGGCGCGAGCGTCCGGCGAAAAACCGTCAGCGCGAGGAGATGATCAGATTCTGAGAACGGAGGGCCGATCGCCGATCGCAGGCGGACTGATCGGCGGAACCACGCGGCGAGTGAACAGATCGTTTGGTGCGGAACCCGTCCCGTGAGGCGCCCACGCCGGTGCGATGGCGATGACGAGATCGCTTTGCACGATCGACGCGGTCGACATGGGCGACGCGAGAATGCTGACGGGGACGCACGCCGGAGGCGCGACCATCGCCGGCCCCACCGGCATCTCCTGGCAGTGCCCGTGCGGCGACGCCATCGCTGCCGGCATCGACATACGCGACGCGCAGATCGTCTGGCAGATGGCGCCGGATGACGCAGCGGCGAGCATGAGCAGCGCCAGCGCGGACGCCAGAATCCGTCGAGCCGGCAGCAAACGGAACATGAGGAATGACGTCAGGCGCGCGCGGGCGCCAACGTGTCCGTCGCGCGACCTGCGCGCATGAGCTCGAGGCGAAATGCGTCGACCAGCGCCCGCCAGCTCGCTTCGATCACGTTGTCGGACACGCCGACCGTCGACCAGCTGCGCTCATGATCGGACCATTCGATCAGCACGCGCACTTTCGCGGCCGTGCCCTTGTAGGAATCGAGCACGCGAACTTTGTAGTCCGTCAGGCGGATGCCCTCGACCTGCGGATATTGCGCCGCCAGACTGCGGCGCAGACATTCGTGCAGCGCGTTGAACGGCCCATGGCCGTCAGCCGTCGTCGAGACCGGACCGTCACCGGTGCGCAGCGTGACGGTCGCCGTCGCGCGTGGACCATTCGCGCCTTCCGATCGCATCGTGACTTCGTAGCTCTCGACGTCGAACAGATGCCGGCCGGGATCGAGCGCCTCGCGCACGAGCAGCTCGAACGTGCCCTCCGCGGCCTCGAACTCGTAGCCCTCGTACTCGAGCTGCTTGATGCGCTCGAGCAGCCCGCGGCGCGCGGCTTCGTCGAGCTGGCTGGCGAGGCCGTGCTGATCGAGCTTGTAGACGATGTTGCTGCGGCCGGCGAGATCGCTCACGAGCACGCGTTGGCGGTTGCCGACCAGCTCCGGCGCGATGTGCTCGTACGTCGCGGAGTCCTTGAGCACGGCGCTCACGTGGATGCCGCCCTTGTGTGCGAACGCACTCTTGCCGACGAACGGCTGATCGCCGCGCAGCGGCAGATTGGCGAGCTCGGCGATGAACGTGCACGCCGCGGTGAGCTGCGTCAGCCGCTCGCGGCCGATCGTCGTGTGGCCGAGCTTGAGCTCGAGGTTCGCGATGACGGCGCTGAGATTCGCGTTGCCGCAGCGCTCGCCGTAGCCGTTCATGCAGCCCTGCACGTGCGTCGCGCCGGCGTCGATCGCGGCCAGCGCATTGGCGACGGCGACCTCCGAGTCGTTGTGCGGATGGATGCCGATGACGCCGTCGAGGCGGCGCCGGACGTCCGCGACGATCTCGCGCAGCCGCGGCGTCTGCGTCCCGCCGTTCGTGTCGCAGAGGCAGAGCACGTCGGCGCCGGCGGTGTGTGCGGCCTCGAGCGTCTTCAGCGCGTACTCGGGATTGGCGATGTAGCCGTCGAAGAAGTGCTCGGCGTCGTACACGACTTCCTTGCCGTGCGACTTGAGGAACGCGACGGTGTCGGCGATGAGCGCCAGATTCTCGTCGAGCTCGATCCCGAGCGCGCGGCGGACGTGGAAGTCCCACGTCTTGCCGAAGATCGCGACAGCCGGTGTGCCGGCCTCGACGATGGCGAGGACGCTGCTGTCCTGGTCGACCCGGTTGCGGGCGAGACGTGTCGCGCCGAACGCGGTCAGCTTCGCGTGCGAGAGCGGGAGATCACGGGCGCGCGCGAAGAACTCGCGATCTTTCGGATTCGATCCCGGCCAGCCGCCTTCGATGTAGTCGATGCCGAGCTCATCGAGCTTGCGCGCGACGAGCAGCTTGTCGTCGACGGAGAACGAGACGGCTTCGCCTTGCGTGCCGTCCCGCAGCGTCGTGTCGAAGGTGTGGATACGCATGACCGGCCCAAGTGCGTTTCAAAACTTCGAACTTCGAAGTTCGAACTTCGAAGTTGACCATGGCGCCTTCGGCGCACTTGACAGTTCTGAAACACGCCCCGAAACGCCTTCCAATTGTATATCGGCGTTCCCGGCGCAGCCGGTTAGGGAACCAGACGCGTCAGTGCGTGCGTGTCAGCGTCAGCCGCACCGTCGTCCCGCGCCGATCGCCCATCAGGAGCGTGGCGCCGCCGCCGTGCTGCTGCCCGGCGGCCCGCGCCGACAGGGCGCCAATCATCGCCGCGAATCCGCCCGGCCGGTCGCTCCAGGACGCGTCGAAGAACCGCAGGCCCAGCGCGGGCGATGCCGCGACCTCGTCCTGCGTGACCTCAATCGCGCGCAATTCGCCTCCGGACGCGTCCACGGCGATGCGCACGACCGCGCCCTCGACGTGCCCCAGCACGCCGAGCGTCGCCATGACGGCGCCGGTCACGCCCGCGACGACCGCCGCATCGTCGACGGCGACGGACGTGTTCCAGTCGGACGCCTGAATCTGCAACGTCACACCGGCCAGCCGGCATTCCGGCGACAGCCCCTGACGCAGCTGCTCGAGCAGCGTGCCGAGCGGCTTGGGCCGTGCGTGCCCGCGCGCGCTGCCCTCGAGCATCGCGTGCGCGCGCAACAGCCACGACGCACGCCACGCCTGTGCGCGAATCAGATCGACGCTGAGCCGGCGCGCCAGCGCTGATCCGTCGCCCGTCAGCAGATGTGCCGCCGCACCGATCGACGCGATCTCTTCGCTCACCTGCGCCAGCAGCCGCTCACCACGGCGATCGCGTCCGTCCGGCGCCGCGTCGCCTTCGTCGAGCGACGATCCGCGAGAGGCGTCGCGCTCCGATCGACGTGACAGTTGATCGACGTAGTGCGCGTCAGCGCGCATCCGATAACCCGGCGGCAATCCTTCGCGCTCCGCTTTCGCATGCGTGCTGCTGACGGGAGGTACGTCCGCCAACTCCGGAGTGAATTTCTCGGACAGCGGCCGCCGGCCGACGACGGTGATTTCGGATGGATCGATGTCAGACACGGAGGGCCTCCCCACACACGAGCAAGAACTCGCATCGTAGCAAAAACGTGTCAGACTTCCATCCTTCATGCCGCACTTGACATTCGCGCAATGGAGTGCCGCGATTCTCGCCGCAGTCGGTGTCGGCATCAGCAAGGCGGGCTTCTCGGGCTTCAGCCTGCTGCACGTGCTGATTTTCGCGTGGCTCTTTGGTGCGCGCGGCTCGACGGGCGTCGTGCTGCCGATGTTGATCTTCGGCGACCTGTCGGCCGTGCGGACGTTTCACGCGCACGCGCAGTGGACGTACATCCGCCGCATGCTTCCGCCCGCATGTGTTGGCGTGATTGCGGCGGCGATGCTGATGTCGCGGCTGAGCGAAGCCGCCTACAAGCCGATCATGGGCTGGATCATCCTCGCGCTGGCCGCGTTGCACCTGCTGCGAACGGCGCGGCCGGCGTGGTTCGGTGCGATGCCGCACTCACGCGCGTTCTCGTGGGGCATGGGGCTCGCCGCGGGCACGATGACGATGATGGCGAACGCGGCCGGCCCGATCTTCAGCCTCTACGCGCTCGCGATCGATCTGCCGAAGTTCGAGCTCGTCGGCACGGGCGCGTGGTTCTTCTTCATCATCAATCTGTTCAAGGTGCCGTTCAGCGCGGGGCTCGGCTTGATCCATGCGCCGACGCTGCTGTTGAACGTCGTGCTGATCCCGCCGATTCTGCTCGGCGTAGCCGTCGGCCGATGGCTCACGCACATCGTGCCGCAGCAGACGTTCAACACGCTGCTGCTGATCTTCGCGGCGATCGCCGCGCTGCGGCTGATTGGCGCGTTCTAGCCGTCCTTGCGCTTCGGCACGACGACCCAGGAGCGCGCGCGGATCGTCGCGCCCGATCGCGAGACGCGCACGCGGAGCTCGCGCAGCTTGCCATCGCGATCGACATCGGCCGGCTCGACGCCGAGCAGATAGTGCGAAGAGGTCTCGCGCAGCACGCGGCTGAGCGCGACGTCGCCGCCGCCGACCAGCACACGCAGGAGCGCGCCGCCGGAGGCGCCGGAGAAATCTTCCAGCAAGCGAGAGGCCACCGCGTTGTCGCGGCTGAGCGACGTCGGGATGGCGTCGTTCTTCCGGCTCTCCGAGGCCATCCACTGGAAGCCGCGCGTGTTGAGCAGCACGGTGTAGATCGTCGTGTTCGTCGCCGCGGCGTCCTGTCCGAGCAGCTTCGCGACGTCGCCGACGTCCGGACGGCCGCCCGGCCGATCGGTCGCGGGAATGCCGGCGCTGAAGACCACCACGGTCTTCCGGCCTGGCTGCTCGCCGAGCAACTGGATGAGCGCGCGGAGGCCGTTGAGTCCCTCGATCGCGCGGCCCTCGAGATAGAACGCCTTGGAGTTGGCTTCGGCACGAATGGCGTCGGCGCAGGCCGACTCGATCGCCCCGCACTCGCGCATCTGCACGCGTCCCAGCGTGGAGTCGGTGGCCGAGCTCGATGGCTGGCTGCCGCCGTCTCCCGAAGCCTGGCCGCTCGCCGAGGCATTGCCGGCGGTATTGGCGTTTGCGTTGGTCGCGGTGCCCGTGTTGGCTGGAGCCGACGAGCGATCGAGGCCACGCGTGAAGTCCCGCGCGGCTTCTGCGGTGATGTCGACGATCTCGGACGGACTCAGGTTGTAGTCCCCGACCATCGTCTGGCTGCGTCCGACGATCGTGTCGACCTCGCGCGCCACCTCGGTGTGCTCGACGGTCGGCTCGTGCCGTGGACCGACGGGGAATGTGTACAACCCGACGAGGTCATCCGGCCCGAGGCGTCTGATGAACGCGTGCGCGGCCGCCACCACATCACGGGACTCTTCGACGGAGAAGCTGTCCGTGTCGAACGCCAGCACGAACGTTCGCCCGGCGCCGGGCGTGATGTCCGGCTGAGACGTATCGCTGACGCGAACGCGGTGATCGTACGGCGTGACGGTTGTGTTATCGAGGCTGCTGCTCTGGAGATAGTCGGCGGAAACGACGCGGCGGCGTTTGCCGGCGATCGAGACGTCGAAGTCCCCGGGCTTGAGCGACGGAATCGGCGCGCCGTCCTTGTCGACGACCTGGACGTCGACGGCCACGAGATCGACTCCCGCGCGAAACGTGGGGGTCTGCTCCGGCGCGGCCGTCAAACGGCTCGCCGCGACGCCGCCCCCGACGGCCACCGCCGCCACTGCCCAGAATCCGATGCGAAGACGTCCTGCAATGCGGCCGAGCCTCATGAGACACCCCTCACGTACGCCTGATTGCTCCAGAACGACGATGATCGGCCTCAGATCGACGCGCGGGCTCGGGGGACGACACGCCGCGGCGGAACTGGCCTGAATGCTGTCGATTGCTGCTCGCTCACGATAGCACCGACGGCAGCTTCTGGCTATTGATCATCTGGCTATCGGGCTATCGGGTCATCGGGACATCGGGACATCGGGACATCGGCGAGGGACGGCCCCAAAAAGAAAACCGGCGCGCGGACCGCA
>DASZVJ010000108.1:0-32916 GCA_035547155.1 Vicinamibacterales bacterium | reverse complement strand
GCCCCAAGCCTTGACTTGCCCCCAATCTCGCCGATATCATCCATCCGGATTTACGGATAGATGGCTGCGGTCGCACCGTCCCTGCTCGATTCCTTCTCGGCCCTGGCCGATCAGACGCGGTGCCGGATGCTCGCGCTGCTCGACCAGCAGGAGCTGACCGTTTCCGAGCTCTGCGCCGTCATCCAGCTGCCGCAGTCGACCGTGAGCCGTCAGCTGAGGACGTTGGCGGACGCCGGATGGGTGACGTCGCGCCGTGACGGCACGAGCCGGTACTACGCGCTCGGCATCGATCATCGCGATGAGGCGCGCGCGCAGATCTGGCAGCTGACGCGCCAGCAGCTCGCGGGGCGTGCGGGCGTCGATCAGGACGCGCGCCGGCTCGCGCGCGTGCTCGCGCAGCGCAGCCAGACGTCGCAGCAGTTCTTCGCGACCGCGGCGGGCGAGTGGGATCGGTTGCGCGACGAGCTCTTCGGCGGCCAGTTCTCCGTGCAGGCGCTGCTCGGTCTGCTGCCGCCGGACTGGATCGTCGGCGACCTCGGTTGCGGCACAGGCGTCGTGCTGAGCGCGATCGCGCCGCACGTCGCACACGTCATCGGGGTCGACGCGTCGGACGAGATGCTTGCTTCGGCGCGTGCGCGCGCGCGCGACGTCGCGAACGTCGAGCTGCGCCGCGGATCGCTCGAGTCGCTGCCGCTCGCCGACGCATCGCTCGACGCCGCGGTGATGATGCTCGTGCTGCACCATCTGCCCGCGCCGGCGGCCGCGTTGAGCGAAGCGGCGCGCGTGCTGAAGCCCGGCGGCCGTCTGTTGATTGTCGACATGACGCCGCACGAGCGCGAGGAGTACCGCCAGCAGATGGGCCACGTCTGGCTCGGGTTCTCCGACGACCAGATGCGGCGTCTGCTCGAGACGGCCGGCTTCACGAGCGTGCGAATCGCCACGCTCGCACCGGCGACCGACGCCAAGGGACCTGCGCTCTTCGCGGCGGGCGCCGCGAAGAGCGAACTGTGAACTTCGAACTGTGAACTTCGAACTTCGAAAAGGGCTCAGTCAGAACCCAGAACCCCGGAACCCAGAACCCGAACCTCAGAACCCTGGAACCTAGAACCGCAGAACCCAGAATCAAGGAAATCACTTATGTCCACAGCCGTTGCCACTGAACACGCCTTCGACGTCGCTCGCAACGCGAGCCGCGAGCCGTACAAGGTCGCCGATCTCACGCTGGCCGATTGGGGCCGTAAAGAGATTCGTCTCGCCGAGCAGGAGATGCCCGGATTGATGGCGCTGCGCGAGCGGTACGCGGGCAAGACGCCGCTGGCGGGCGCGCGGATCATGGGCTCGCTGCACATGACGATTCAGACCGCCGTGCTGATCGAGACGCTCGATCTGCTCGGCGCCGACGTGCGCTGGGTCTCGTGCAACATCTTCTCGACGCAGGATCACGCGGCCGCCGCCGTCGTCGTCGGACGCCCGGAGACCGGCGGCACGCCAGCGACGCCGAGGGGCATTCCGGTGTTCGCGTGGAAGGGCGAGACGCTCGACGAGTACTGGTGGTGCACGACGGAAGCGCTGCGCTGGCCGGATAACAGCGGTCCGACGCTGATCGTCGACGATGGCGGCGACGCGACGCTGTTCGTGCACAAGGCGTACGAGTTCGAGCACGCGGGGAAGGTGCCGGCGTTCAATGAGGCGAGCGAGCCCGAAGAGTGGGGCGTGATCCTCGAGTCGATCCGCACGGAGCTGAAGGCGCGTCCGGGCGTGTGGACCACGATCGCGAAGGGCATCCGCGGCGTCTCCGAGGAGACGACCACGGGCGTGCACCGGCTCTACGAGATGATGAAGGCGGGCACGCTGCTGTTCCCCGCGATCAACGTCAACGACTCGGTCACCAAGTCCAAGTTCGACAACATCTACGGCTGCCGGCACTCGCTGCCCGACGGGCTGGCGCGCGCGAGCGACGTCATGCTCGGCGGCAAGCTCGCGGTCGTGTTCGGTTACGGCGAGGTCGGCAAGGGCTGCGCGCAGGCGCTGCGCGGCCAGGGCTGCCGCGTCGTCGTCACCGAGATCGATCCGATCTGCGCGCTGCAGGCGGCGATGGAAGGCTACGAGGTCGTCCGCATCGAGGACGTCATCGGCAAGGCCGACATCTTCATCACCGCGACGGGCAATCTCAACATCATCACCGTCGAGCACATGGCGCGGATGAAGGACAAGGCGATCGTCGGCAACATCGGCCACTTCGACAACGAGATCGACATGGCCGGCTTGAAGAAGGTGCCCGGCATCAACAAGGTCAACATCAAGCCGCAGTACGACGAGTGGCAGTTCCCGGACGGCCACAGCGTGCTCGTGCTCGCGGAAGGCCGTCTGCTGAACCTCGGCTGCGCGACGGGCCATCCGTCGTTCGTCATGTCTGCGTCGTTCACCAACCAGGTGCTCGCGCAGCTCGAGCTGCACCAGAACGCCGAGTCGATCGGCAAGAAGGTGCTGATGCTGCCGAAGAAGCTGGACGAAGAAGTCGCACGCCTGCACCTCGAGAAGCTCGGCGTCCGTCTGACGAAGCTCTCGGACGATCAGGCGAAATACATCGGCGTCAGCGTCGACGGACCGTACAAGCCAGAGCACTACAGATACTGACGGGTGTATCGCGCTAGCTCACGATCGCGCTATCGCACTATCTGGCATCGGGCTATCGGACTATCTGCCTCACATCTCGATATCTGACAATCTCATCGGGCTATCTGCGAGCCGTGCGCCAGAGGCAGATAGTCGTCAGATAGCCCGATGGGCGGCAGATAGCGAGATAGCCTCGATGGCAGATAGTGCGATAGTGCGTTAGTGAGTTAGTGCGATACGCCGGTTCTCCTCGTCACCGTCTCAACGTCTTCGCGTAGAGCACCGCGGCCCACGCGTCCGTGCGCGAGAGGTCGGTCTTGAACGCCGGCATCTTCGGCTTCGTGCGGCCGTTCCAGACCTTGTAGAACATCACGCCGTCGGGATTGCGTGACGCGCGGCGTCCGTCCGTCAGATCGCCGGGCGAATGATCGGGGTCGGCGTCCGGGCCGTTGCCGACTCCCGTGGCGCCGTGACAGCGCTGACATTTCGACTTGAAGATCGCCTTGCCCTTCGCGAGCACGTCGGGCGTCGGCTGAACGGGACTCTGCTCGTCGGCCGCGCCTGACGGAATCTGCCAGCCGTCGGATCGATCGCCTTGCGCGATCGCGATGGCGAGGCTCGCCACGAAGATCGCGGCGGTCGCGAACACGAGGGCGTGCGCGTATCGGTGCATCGTCTGCCCTTCGCACTTCGAACTTCGGACTTCGCACTTCACCCTACGTGCCTCCATTCACCAGCCGCGCCGCCTCGGTGTCCGTCCAGCGGCAGAGCGCGGCGACGTCGGCGTCGCTCAGCCGCGCGTCTCGATGCAGCAGGCGATAGGGCCACAGCGGCATCTTCCGTTTCGTCGCGAAGTCGCACATCTTGTCGAGCATGTCGGCGCGATCGAACGGGTTGTATTCGCCCCATCGCGAGAAATTGAGCTGTCCGCGTCCCGCGTCGACGTCGTGCGCGATCAGCCACGAGCCGGGCGGAATGCTCGAGTACCACGGCCAGCGCGTGTCGTTGGAGTGGCAGTCGAAGCACGCGCGGCGAAGGACGTTGTCGATCTCTGGCGGGACCGATGCGTGTGCGGTGAGGGCGAGCGCGGGATCGACGCGGCCGGGCGGGAGCCGGTTGGCTCCACGTCCGGCCGCGATCAACGCCAGACCCACGACGACGCCCGCGGCGACGAGCACGCGCGATTGCCGGCGAGTCACGGCGTGCAGGGCCCGTTCTACTGCGTGCGGAGCAGCTGCCCGCGCGCCACGCCGCCCGGATTGGCCGAGGTGTGGATGTTGAAATAGAACGCCGACGGATTGGCCAGGATCTGATTGAGCTGGTCGGTGGTGATCGCCGCCGTCTTGGTCCACGATCCCGCGCCGTTGGTCAGCGTCACCTGTCCGGCCGCCTGTCCTGTGCTCAGGAAGATGCCGCCGTTCGTCCCAACGGCGCCCGGATGAATGTGCGAGATCGTCATCGTCGTCGTCGCCGGGAAACCGGTCGCGGTGATGTCGAAGGTCGCCGTGCCGGCGGTCTGATCGATCGTGATCTTCACCGTGCCGGAGCCGCTGGCTTCGGCGTTGCTGATCGCTGGCACTTCGTTGATCGGCAGCAGCGTGGCCTGGAAGACCGGGCCGGTCTGCTGAGTCGGTTGCGTCGGCGTGCTGTCCTTGCCGCAGGCGCTGAGCGTCAGCGCGAGCAGCGAGACGAGAATGGCGCGAATTTTCACGAGCGTCTCCTTGTGGGCAATCAGTAGAACTTCCGTCCGAGGTTGAAGCCGAGATAGAGCGTGTGCGCCGCGCCGCCCCGCGCGATCTGCGAGAACGTCGTGGCGTCGGTGTTGGTGAACGTCAACGAGAACATGTGCCCGCCCACGCGTTTCTCGATCCCGAAGCCGTACTCCATCTGGTCCGGGGCGTAGCCGTTCAGGCGTGGTGTGAGCTCGCCGACGAGATAGGTCGTTCCGAACACGCGCGCGCGGCCGGCGAGGCCGAGGAAGAGCGTGTCCTGCGTGGGGGCGTTGGCGATCGCCGCGGTCGTGTTGTCGACCCAGACCGGCGATGCGTAAGCCGCGAATCGTCCGCCGACGCGGCTCGAGAGGACCGCGCCGACGGCCGTGGCGTACTGCTGATGGAAGTTGTCCGTGCCTTCCACGGAGACGAGCGCCGAGATCGCGATCGGCCACGAGGCGGACGGCCGGATCGCGTCGTACTTGCCCGAGAACTGAATCGTCTTCGCGTACGCCGATCGATGGAACACGACCTCGGCGAAGCGGATTGGCGCGTAGCGATACTCGAACGCGATGACGGCGCCCTGATCGAGGCCGAACAGGTTGCCGGCGTTCTGGCTGAACGTGCCGTTGCGCAGATTGCCGTTGAACCGGTGCGTCAGCCGGAAATTGCTTTTGTGCTTCGGCAGCACCATCGTCGTCGGCAGGTTGATCACCGTGTAGTCCGGCTCGGCCGGATCCAGCACGGCGTCGTCATCGTCGTCTTGTACGGGCGCGGGAGACGACGGCGCTGCCGAGGCGGCGGGTTCCGGCGTCGCAGGATCCTGGGCCCAGACGCGCGGTGCGCCGGCGGCGACGAGACAGATCGAGAGCGTGACGAGGGGGAACGTACGAGCGATTGAGATCACGGCCCTCACGCTGTGCAAGGCCGGGGCCGTCGAAAATCGCGGCTTCATGCGCAGCTGGCGTGTCGATCGTTACGTCTCGCGTAAGGACTTACGAACGTCCGCTATACTCACGCGCATGAAACACCTGTCACTCGCGCTGTGGGGCCTCACGGGTGTGCTCGTCCTGGCGGCGGCGATCGCCCGGCCGGCCGCACAGACCGCCGGCCGGCTCGTCTTCGCCGGCACGTACACGAACGCGAAGAGTCAGGGCATCTACGCGTTCCGCTTCGACGATCGATCGGGCGCGTTGACGCCGCTCGGCCTCGCCGCGGCGACGCCGAATCCGAGCTTTCTCGTGACGAGCGCGGACGGACGATTTCTTTTCGCCGTCAACGAGCTGAAGACCTATCAGGGCGACGCATCCGGCAGCGTGACGTCGTTCGCGATCGATCGCGCGACCGGCAAGCTCACGCAGCTGAGCGTGCAAGCGTCGAAGGGCACCGATCCGTGTCATCTCGCGCTCGATCGCACGGGCCGCTTTCTCGCCGTCGCCAATTACTCGAGCGGGACGTTCGCCGTGCTGCCCGTCGGCGCCGACGGCACGCTCGGTCCGGCCGTGCAGGTGATCACCGATCAAGGCAAAGGTCCCAACGCCGCGCGGCAGGAAGGCCCGCATGCGCACGAAGTGATCTTCAGCCGCGACAATCGCTATCTAATTGGCGTCGACCTCGGCATCGATCGCGTCGACGTCTTCCGCTTCAACGCGGCGACCGGCGCGCTGACGCCGAACACGCCGCCGGGCGTCGACGTCGCACCCGGCGCCGGACCGCGGCACGTCGCATTCCATCCCGACGGCCGCCGTGCGTTCGTGATCAGCGAGATGGGATCGACGATCACGTCGCTGTCGTGGAACGGCGAGAACGGGACGTTCACCGCAGGCGCGGCTGTGTCGACGCTGCCGTCGGATTTTCACGGACAGAGCTCGACCGCGGAGATCGAAGTCCATCCGAACGGCAAGTTCCTGTACGGATCGAATCGCGGGCACGACAGCCTCGCGATCTTCTCGATCGGTGCGAACGGCGCGTTGACGTCGACGGGATTTGTTCCGACGCGCGGCAAGACGCCGCGTCACTTCACGATCGCGCCAGGCGGCCAGTGGCTGATTGCGGCGAATCAGGACTCCGGCACGCTCGCCGTGTTTCGCATCGACGCCGCGACCGGCGCGCTCACGCCGCACGGCGATCTCGTCGAAGCGGGGACGCCCGTGTGTGTGGTGGTGATCTGAGAGTGCGGGTTCTGAGGTGCTGGGAGTTCTAGGGTTCCGGGGTTCGGGTTCTGAGGCGCTGCGTTCTGAGGTTCTGCGATCTTCGCGCAACGATCCGCGCTACGTGCGTCTGACGCCCACGCCGCGTAGCCCACTGGCGTCAGACGAAAAACGGCGTCGAAAAGTTCGCGGCGGCTAGCCGTCCCCTCGTCCCTTTACCGAAGCTTGTCCGCGATCGCCCCCACGTCGTACACGCATCCGCCCCACGTGCCGCCGCCGGCTTGCTGCAGCAGCGCCCAGAGTCGCGTGTCCTCCGGCAATCCTTCGGCTGGCGCAAGGTCCGCGCGCGGCGCGCGCGACGCGAGAATCGCCGCGCCTTCTTCAGGCGTGCACGGCCGCTCGGCGGTGCCGACGAAATCCACGTGGCCATCGAGCGTCGTGCGATCGACGACGATGCGGATGAGATCGCCGTCGAGGAGACGGCCGATCGGCCCGCCGGCGAGCGCTTCGGGGCCGATGTGTCCGAGGCACGCACCGGTCGACACGCCGGAAAAGCGCGCGTCGGTGATCAGCGCGACGTGCTTGCCGAACGGCAGGTGCTTGAGCGCGGAGGTCAGCTGATACGTCTCTTCCATGCCGGTGCCGAGCGGCCCGCAGCCGGCCAGCACGATCACGTCGCCCGCGTGGATGTCTCCGCGTTTGATCGCGGCGATGGCGTCCTTCTCGCGCACGAACACGCGCGCGGGGCCCTGCATGCGATAGACGCCATCGGCGTCGACGACCGACGGATCGATCGCGGTGCTCTTGATGACGGACCCTTCCGGCGCGAGGTTGCCGATCGGAAACGTCAACGTGCGCGTCAGCCCGCGCGATGCCGCTCGCGACGGCGACATGATCACGTCATCCGGATCGACGCCGTCCTGCACGCGCAGGATCTCGCGGAAGCGCTGTCGTCGATCCGATGCCGCCCACTGCGTCAGCGCCTCGTCGAGCGTGACGCCGGCGGCCGTCATGACCGACAGATCCAGCACGCCGAGATCGCGCAGGTGCAGCATGACTTCGGGCACGCCGCCTGCGAGGAAGACGCGCACGGTCGGATGATGCGTCGGTCCGTTCGGCAGCACGTCGACGAGACGCGGCACCTGACGGTTGATCGCGATCCAGTCGTCGACGGTGGGACGACGAAGGCCCGCGGCGTGCGCGATGGCGGGGATGTGCAGCAGGAGATTCGTCGAGCCGCCGAATGCCGCGTGGACGGCCATCGCGTTGCGAAGGCTCGACGCTGTCAGGATGTCCGACGTCGTGAAGCCGCGCGCGGCGAGCGACAGCAGCGCGCGCGACGACCGCACGGCGAGATCGGTCCAGACCGGCTGTCCCGATGGCGCGAGCGCCGAGTGCGGCAGCGACAAGCCGAGCGCTTCGCCGACGACTTGCGACGTCGCAGCCGTGCCGAGGAACTGGCAGCCGCCGCCGGGCGACGCGCACGCGCGACAGCCGAGATCGGCTGCGTCCTGCAGCGACAGCAGGCCGTGCGAGAAGCGCGCGCCGATCGTCTGGATGCGGCCCGCATCCTCGCCGTCTTCCGGTGGCAGCGTGACGCCGCCGGGCACGAGCACCGACGGCAGGTCCTTCGCGCCGGCGAGCGCCATCATCATCGCCGGCAGGCCCTTGTCGCACGTCGCGATGCCGAGCACGCCCGCGCGCGTCGGCAGCGATCGAATCAGCCGGCGGAAGACGATCGCCGCGTCGTTGCGATACGGCAGGCTGTCGAACATGCCCGACGTGCCTTGCGTCCGTCCGTCGCACGGATCGGAACAGTACGCGGCGAACGGCACGACGCCGGCGCGTTTGAGCTCGCGTGCCGCCGCGTCGACGAGCAGACCGATCTCCCAGTGTCCGGTGTGATAGCCGAGCGCGACGGGCGATCCATCGGCCGCGCGCAGGCCGCCTTGCGTGCTGAGAATCAGGAACGGCGTGCGCGCCGCTTCGCTCGGCGTCCAGCCCATGCCTGCGTTCTGCGAGAGACCGAACAGATCGCCGCTGGGCCGATCGCGCAGCATCTCGGGCGTGAGCGGCAGCGAGCCCTCCGGCCCGCGTGCCCGCGTGCGCACGTCATAGATCGCGTCGGCATCCGACGCGAAGATGTCGATGGACATGGACTCAAGCGTACACGAAGGGACGAGGGGACCAAGGGACCAAGGGACCAAGGGACGAGGGGCGTCGTATCGCGCTATCTCACTAACGCGCTATCGCACTATCTGGAGATCTCGCTAGCTGGCTATCTCGCTACCTGCCCCACGTCCTTCCTACTCCCTCGCCGCTTTGATCGTGACGCTGCCGCCGCTCGTGTCCGCGCGCAGGCGGCCGGTGCCGCCGTTGATCGAGCCGCGGATGTGCGATCGGCCTCGCTCCACGTCCGACATCGTCAGACCGTCGACGCCCACGCCGCCGCCGCTCGTGCCTGCATCGACGCGCAGCGACGCGTCGGCATCGACGCCGACGTGGATGCTGCCGCCGGACGTGTCGAGGTCGACGTTCGTCGCGTGCGGACCGACGTAGCCGACGGTGATCGATCCGCCGCTCGTGTCGGCCTTCAGCGACGTCAGCACGCGTTTGACGGAAATACTGCCGCCCGACGTGTCCACGTCGAGCTCGCCTGCGCCGCCATCGACGGTGATCGACCCGCCGCTCGTGTCCGCTTTCAGCGCGTCGTGGCGATCGCCGCGCACGGCAATCGATCCGCCGCTGGTGTCGAAGGCCAGCTTCACGTCGGACGGCACGACGAGCCGCGCGGAGATGTGCACGCGATTGGCCTTCCACAGCTTCCAGTCGTCATCCGATCGCCGGCGCGCCGAGACGACGACGTCGCCGGCGTCCTGCTTCAGGGTGATGTCGTAGTCGGCGAGCAGCGCGTCGATCTGGCTGTCGGTCGAGGCGTTCACGCGCTCGACGAGCATCACTTTCACGGCGCCGGGATCGCCCGTCTCGGCGGAGATGCTGCCGCCGCGCAGCGTGACGTGCACGGTCGAGTGGGGCTGGACGGTGAAGGTCTTCGTCACGGTCCGCTCGACGGCATCGGGCAGATCGATCGACACACACGCGCTCAGGGGCAGGACGAGGACGAAGGCCGCGACGCGGATCAGGGCGCTCATGCCTGTCGAACCCCGGTCCGTCTCGAAAGTTGCAGGCCGCACGCGCCCTCTGCCGGAGCCAATCCTTCCGCCAGGCCATGGTGGTAGGCTCGAATCATCGCGTTCCCTCCCGCGCGTCGCGTCGAGCGCCGCACATGCGCTCGCGCAGGGGAGGGCGTCAGCCACGCCCACCTCGAGTGGTGGTTCGACGGCGATCATGCGCAACGCCACAGTCATTCTCGCGGCTTTGAGCCTGGCGTCGGGTCTGGCGATCTGGACCGCGCCTCCGCTCATCGGCGCGCCGAAGCCGCTCACGCGCGGCGACGTGCGCTGGCTGAATCACGTCGCGTTCGGGATCGACACGGATCTCGTGACGCGCGATCAGCGGCTGGGCCGCGCGAAGCTCCTCGACGAGCAGCTGCATCCGCCGGCCGCCGATCCTCCTGCGCTGGCCGCGGCGATCGACGCGCTCTCCATCAGTCACGTCTCGGCCGAGGCGCGTGTCCGCGCCGTGCGGACCGAACAGCAGCGCATCAACGCGCTGCCGACCGACGACGAGAAACAGAAGGCGCGGGCAGCGCTCAATCAGCAGGCGGGCCAGGTGCTGGCGGAGACCGCCAAACGTCATCTGATGCGCGCCGTGCAATCGCCGGCGCAGCTGCGCGAGCAGCTCACGTGGTTCTGGATGAATCACTTCAGCGTGTTCTCGGGCAAGGCGAACATCCGGTGGACGCTCGCCGAGTACGAGCAAACGGTCCGCGAGCATGCCTTGGGACGGTTTCGCGATCTCGTGCTCGCCACGGTGACGTCGCCCGCGATGATCGAGTACCTCGACAACGCGCAGAGCACCGCGGGGAAGATCAACGAGAACTACGCGCGCGAGCTGATGGAGCTGCACGTCCTCGGCGTCAGCGGCGGCCCGAGCGGGTCGTCCTACACGCAGCAGGACGTCCAGGAGCTGGCGCGCGTGCTCACCGGCGTCGGCATCAACGCGAGCGAGACCCCGCCGAAGCTGCCGCCGAATCGCCAAAGTCTGTACATCCGGCGCGGCCTGTTCGAGTTCAACCCGGCCCGTCATGACTTCGGCCCGAAGACCGTGCTCGGCCACGCGGTTCAAGGCGCCGGCTTCGACGAGGTCGACGACGTCGTCACCTGGCTCTGCCGGCAGCCGGCCGCCGCGCGGTTCATCAGCCGCAAGCTCGCGACGTATTTCATCGTGGACGAGCCGCCCGCGCGTCTCGTCGACGCGATGGCGCAGACGTTCGCGAAGACCGACGGATCGATCGCGGACGTGCTGCGCGTGATGTTCCTCGATCGCGACGTGGCCGCTGCCTTCGATGCGTCCGGATCTGCGGCACGACGCGTGGAGAAATTCCGCGATCCGATGCGCTTCGTGGTCTCCGCGCTGCGTCTGGCGTACGACGGACGGACGTTTCCGAACTTCCAGCCGGTGGCCGGCTGGCTGTCACAGCTCGGCGAGCCGCTCTACGGGCGCCTCACGCCGGACGGCTATCCGCTGACCGAGGCCGCATGGACCAGCTCCGGCCAGATGGTGCGCCGGTTCGAGATCGCGCGCGCGATTGGCAGCGGCAGCGCGGGCCTGTTCAACACCGACGACAACAAGCCGGGGCCGGCGGTCGGCTTTCCGATGCTGACGAACCGGCTGTTCTACGACGTCGTCGAAGGCACGCTCAGCCCGGGCACGCGCACGGCGCTGGCGCAGACCGCCTCACAGCAGGAATGGAACACCGTGCTGCTGTCGTCTCCGGACTGGATGCAGCCTTAGGGAAGTTCGAAGTTCGAAGTTCCAGGAGATCCCCAATGCCTCTGACACGCCGATCGATGTTGAAGATCGCCGCACTCGGCACCGCAGGGCATCTGCTGCCGTCCGGCATCGTCTCGCACGTCTACGCGGCGCCGGCCGCCGGTGACGCGCGGTTTCTGCTCGTGTTTCTCCGCGGCGGGTACGACGCGACGAACGTCGTGATTCCCGTCACGAGCGATTTCTACTATGAGTCGCGTCCGACGATCGCGGTGCCGCGGCCGGATCCCGCGAACCCGCTCGCCGCGATTCCGCTCGCCGGCCCGAGCGACGCCGTCATGTGGGGCCTGCATCCCGCGCTCAAAGACAGCCTGCTGCCGCTGTGGCAGAAAGGACAGCTGGCGTTCGTGCCGTTCGCCGGCACGAATGATCTGACGCGCAGTCATTTCGAGACGCAGGACAGCGTCGAAAGCGGCATGCCGCTTCCCGGTGAGAGCGACGGCCCGCGCATCTACAATTCCGGCTTCCTCAATCGGCTGGCGGCCGCGCTCGAGGCCAGGGGCGCGCCCGTCTCGTTCACCGACGGGCTGCCGATGACGATGACCGGCGACGTCGACGTGCCGAACGTGTCGTTGAAGGGCACGGCGAAGCCGCCGTTCGACGATCGCCAGATGGCCGTCCTGTCAGGCATGTACGCGGGCACGCGGTTCGAGGCGCTGATCAACGAAGGCTTCGGCCTGCGCAAGACGGTCGCCGAACAGGCGGCGATGATGGCGTCGGCCACGATGAACGGCGAGATGCAGGCGGCCAATCGCAACGCGATCACGGCGCAGGGGTTCGAGCTCGAGGCCCGGCGCATGGCCGGCTTGATGCACGATCGGTACAACATCGGGTTCATCGACGTCGGCGGCTGGGATACGCATGTCAACGAGGGCAACGCACAGGGACAGCTGGCGACGCTGCTGGCGAATCTCGGCCGCGGGCTCGCAGGATTTGCCGATCAGATCGGCGACGCGTGGAGCCGGACGGTCGTCGTCGTGCTGTCGGAGTTCGGACGCACGTTCCGCGAGAATGGCAGCCACGGCACCGATCACGGGCACGGCACGGTGTACTGGGTGCTCGGCGGCGCCATCTCGGGCGGACGATGCGTCGGCGAGCAGCAGGCGGTCACGCCCCAGACGTTGAACCAGAATCGGGACTGGCCCGTGCTGACGGAATACCGCGCGCTGCTCGGCGGCCTCTTCAAGCGGATGTACTCGCTCGACAATGGCCGGCTCGATCGCGTCTTCCCACGATCCGTGCCCATTGACGTCGGCGTGCTGTAGCGCGTCCTCGGCCCGTCTGCCGCCGATGTCACAGCAGCCGGGCGTGTCTCGTCTTGATCTTCAGGCGGGATCGATCGGGCCGGAGGGCATCATGATGAGATGGCTGCTACGACGCGTCACGGAGTCGTTCGAGCGGAAGTGGGATTACGACGCGAGCTATCTGAAAGAGATCATCGACATCAGTCCTCGCGCGGCGTGGTTGTTCTCGCGTGCCGCGAATATCGGCAGCTATCGTCGCGACGTGCCGCCGGCGGCGCTGTTCGCGGCGGGCATTGCCGCCGTGCGCGCGGAGGATTGCGGACCATGCACGCAGCTGGCTGTGGCGATGGCGGAGAAGCAAGGTGTGCGTTCTGAGATCCTGCGCGCCGTGCTGACCGACGACGTGGCGGCGATGCCCGACGACGTCGCGCTCGCGTGGCGGTTCGCACGCGCGACGCTGGCGCACGACGTCGAGGCCGATCGGTATCGCGACGAGATCGTCAAACGCTGGGGGCGCCGCGCCGTGGTCAGTCTGGCGTTCACGCTCACGGCCGCACGGATCTATCCGACGGTGAAGTACGCCATGGGCCACGGGCACATCTGCTCGCGCATCGTCGTCGGCGGCACGCCGGTGGCGATCGATCGCGAGCAGATGGCGAGATCGCTGACGCTGGCGTCCGGCCATCAGGTGAGCCGCGCCTCGTGAACGATCCGGCGCTGACGTTCGAGCCGCATCGGCGGCGTCTGTTGGGCCTGGCCTATCGCATGCTCGGCTCGATCGCCGAGGCCGAGGATGCGGTGCAGGACGCGTATCTCCGGTGGCATCAGGCCGATCGCGAGGCCGTCGCGGATCCGCGCGCGTTTCTGACGACGATCACGACGCGGATTTGTCTGGATGTGCTTCGATCCGCGCGGGTCAAGCGCGAAGAGTACGTCGGCGAATGGCTGCCGGAACCGGTGGTCGATGCCGATGCGCTCGCCCCCGACGCGCAAACGGAGCTCGCCGACGATCTGTCGATCGCGCTGCTGCTCGCGCTCGATCGGCTGTCGCCGCTCGAGCGCGCCGCGTTTCTGCTGCACGACGTCTTCGATTGCTCGTTCGCCGAGCTGGCCCGTGCGCTCGGACGCAGCGAAGCGGCCTGCCGTCAGCTCGCGGCACGCGCCCGCGTGCACGTGCGTGCGGCACGGACGCGCGATGGGGCGTCTGCGCCCGATCACGGCGAGCCGATGACCGCCAGGCATCGCGCGCTGATGTCCGCATTCGTCGATGCGGCGCAGTCCGGTGACATCGAAGCGCTGACGCGCCTGCTGTCGCACGACGTGCGCTTCATCTCCGACGGCGGCGGCAAGGTGCCCGCGGCGTTGAACGTCATCGAGGGCGCCGATCGCACGGCGCGCTTCGTGGCGGGCGTCGTGAAGAACGGCCTCTCGCCAGGGGCATCGCTGCGATTCGCGACCATCAACGGATTGCCGGGCCTGATCGTGTACGGCGCCGATACGTCCGTCCAGAGCGCGGCGTTCGAGATCGAGGGCGATCGCATTCGCGCGATCTACGCCGTGCGCAATCCGGACAAGCTGCGGCATCTGACGCCCTCGGCGTGACTTCGTTCAACGGCGAAACACTTCCCATCCGAATCGTGCGACGAGCGCCGTCGCGACGACGAGGAAGAGCGCGCGCACGAAGCGGTTGCCGCGCTGCATCGCCATGTGCGTGCCGGCGATCGATCCCGCGATCTGACACGCCGCCATCGGCAGCGCGTAGCGATAGAGGACTCGTCCTGTCGCAGCGAACAGCAGGAGCGCCGCGAGGTTCGTCGCCACGTTGATCACCTTCGCGCTCGCGGATGCGCTCAGGAAATCGAAGCCGAACACGCCGATGAACACGAAGATCAGGAAGCTGCCCATGCCCGGCCCGAAGAAACCGTCGTAGAAGCCGAGCAGCGCGCCGACGATCACGCCGGCCACGCGTTCGTGCCGCGCCGTGAACGCCGGCGCGTGCAAATCGCCGAGCTGCGGCCGCAGCGCGGTGTAGATCGTCACGGCGACGAGCAGGACGAGCACGATCGGCTCGAGGATCGCGCGATCGAGATGCGATACCGCCGTCGCGCCGAGCCACGCGAAGACGAACGCGGTCGCCGCCGCGGGCACGATCGCGTGCCACGGAATGCGCACGCGCGGCGCGTAGCGGGTGACCGCCATCGCCGTGCCCCAGATGGACGCCATCTTGTTCGTGCCGAGCACGGACGCGACGTCGCGCGATTGATCAGGCGGCAGCAGCAGGAGCAGCGCCGGAAGCTGAATCAACCCGCCGCCGCCGACGACAGCGTCGACGAAACCGGCGAGCAGGGCGAACGCGCAGAGGGAGATCAGACCCAGAGCGATTCAGCGTAATCGATAAAGACGGTCAGTTCACGAAGGACAGCTGCGGTGGGCGCGATGATCTCGAATCCGACGACGTAGATGGTGAGGCTGCCGGCCGCGGCGGGCAGCTCGGTGCAGTACTTCGCCTGCGCCTGCACGACGACTGACCGGTCCTGGCCATCGACCGTCAGGCGAAACTTGCTGGGGGCGCCGATCTCGTAGGGCGTCGTCGTCTCGATCGAAAAACCGGTGAGGCTGATCTCGCGAAGCCACATCGGCTGGAGCTTCCAAACCGAATGCGCTTCGACCTGACCGAGCGTGTCCACGCGAATCTGCCGGCGGCGCTCGCGTGGAAGCGACGTCCGATGGGGCACGAGCGGGACGACGCGATCGAACGACATGCGACGCCCGTAGTGCAAGGCAAGTGCCACAACGGATCACGCTGTCAAATCCCGCGAGGTGCGTCGCGTGCCGGCGTTTTGGACGACCGATTTGGCGAACATCGTCGGCCCACCGACATGCCTTGCTGCCGCAGGGGCGGCCCGCCGTGGCCGCCCGCTCAGAAATCCACGCGCAGCCCGACGCGTACGCTGCGCGGTGGCTCGACCGCAGAGACGTCGCGAAACGCGGGCGTCGTCGCGACGATCTCCTCGACCTCGCGCTGCGCGTTGAACAGATCGAAGACGTCGACGAAGACCGTCGTCCGTCGCGTGGCGTTGCCGAGGAGCTTCTGGAAGCGCAGATCGACCGTCGAGACGAACGTGAATCGCGTGCGGCCGCGCGCGTACGCGCTGATCGGCTCGGGCCCTTGATTCAAGTCGTCGACATCGGCGAGCCGCGAGAACGGCTGGCCGTCCTGATAGCGGATGAGCGTGCCGAGCCGCGAGCGGCCGGGCAGGTGCACGACGAGCGCGATCTTGCCCGTGTAGCCGCGATCGAAGAACGGCCGGCCCTCGGCGTTGACGAGGCCGTTCGGGTTGGCGGCCATGTCGAGCAGGCCGGGATCGTTTTCGTCCACGCGGAATCCGCGCAGCGTCGTCGTTGCAGACGTGCGGGCGGCCGTTGCGCCGAATGCGAGCACCGCGTGCTCGGAGCGCAGCTGCAGCGACGCGTCGAGGCCTTCGAAGTGCGAGGTCAGACCGTCCGGATTCGTGAGGCGATAGCGATCGAGCCCGAAGCTCGAGACGTCGCGATCGTACGCGTCGAGCACACCGGTCGGCGGAAACGGATAGTTGAGCCCTTCGTCGGCCACGCCAATCGACGTGTACGACGCGCCGTCGTCGACGACCTGCAGCAGCTGATCCTGACGCCGTACGATGCCGGTGAGCGCGACGGCCCATCGCGGGCGATCGACGGTCAGGCCGAAGAGCAACTCGGTTTGACGTGGGCGCCGCAGCGACGCGTCAATCGTCGTCGCGCCGGGCTCCCACGCGCCGGGGCCGACGCGCGCGACGAGCGTGTCGAACTCGCCCGGCTCTGCGGTGCCGTCGAGGTTCGTGTCGGTCCAGCGATAGACGCGCGCGGACGGCGTGGCCGGATCGCCGAGCGCGAGCGCCATCGGGGCGAGCGGCCCGCCGGCTTGCGACGCGCCGGCGAAGAGCGACAGGCCCGCGTCAGGCACGAGCGCGAACGTCGCGAACGCGCGCGGATAGACGTCCTGCCACGACACCGTCTGGTCGCCGCCGTTCGACGCGTGCAGCGTCTCGAAGCGCAGGCTGCCGTCGAGGCGGAGCCGGCCGAGCGACACGACGTCGCCGGCATAGAGCGACGTTTCCTGCTGATGCCAGACGGCCTGCGTCGATGGCGCGTCGAATTCCCACACGCGCGCCGCTTGTCCGTTGACGGTCTCGATCGCGCCGCCCGCGGCCAGCAACTCGGGTTGCATGACGTGACGCGCGACGGATGCGCCAGCCTGCCAGTGATGCCTGCCGCGCGACGACGCCGGCGCGGTGAGCGCGACTTCGGCGCGCAGGCTCGACGTCGTTCCCGCCGGCTGCAGGACGAGCGGCAGGATCGCGCCGTAGAGCACGGAGTCGATTGGCGCGAGTCCATCTACGGGCGCGGGATCGATCCGCGCGCGCTGGTACCCGCCGGACGCGCGCAGGCCTACGCGATCGGCCGCGTGCCGTTCCCACGTCAGTTGCGCGAGGCCCATGCGATCGCGCGCGCGTGTGTCGTCGCCGAGCGTGTCCCAGCCGTCGATCGGATGCGCGGCCTGCTGGAACATGACGAGCGCGCGCAGCTCCTCGCCGGTCCGCAGCGACGCGACGAGATGGGCCGTGGCCGAGGCGAGCGACGCCGACTGTTCGTTCGCGCGATCGCGCGCGGTGAAGTGCGATTGCGCCCAGTGCGCGCCGACGACGGCCCCGACGCGCGTGGTGAGCGGACCGCTGAAGACGGCTGATCCGTCGCCGAGCGAGCGCAGCGCGGCGATCGCGGGCGGTGTCGTCGGCGACGCGGCCCACGCCGGCGGCGACATCGCGCCTTCGATCGAGAACGAGCGGCGATCGGCGGGCCGCATCGGATCGAGCGCGACGCGCGCGCCGGGCGTGCTCACCGCGATCTCCGTGCCGGACGCGGTGACCGACGCGCCCGCGAAGCCCGTCGCGTCGAGCAGGACGATCGGCGTGCCGGGCCGAAGCGGGTTCGTCGCTTCGAGATCGCCGATGCGATACGTGGCTTCCGTCCACGACTCGCCGTACGCGCCGATCTTCGCGCTCGTGCCGAGCGCCGCGCCGCTCGCGTCGAAGCGATCGCTCGTGATCGCCGGCATGCCGGTCTCGATCAGACCAGCGATGCTCGTGCCCGCGGGCAAATCGCCGGGACCAGCGAGATTGAACGTGACAGGTTCGTGCGGGAGGAGCAGCGAGCGGGTCAGCACCCACAGCAACAGCGTCGTCGACGGCATGCGGTGCTCTCATCGTTGTCTACCGTCGCTGAGAAAAGCAATCGCGATCGATGTACAAGGGAAGCGTTCAAAGGACACCTCATGCGTGTTGTCGAGATTCGAGAGGCTGGCGGTCCGGACGTCCTGCAGGTGGCCGAGCGTCCGCGACCTGAACCGGGGCCTGGTGAGGTGTTGATTCGCGTCGATGCGGCCGGCGTGAATCGTCCCGATCTGGCACAGCGCGAAGGCCGCTATCCGCCGCCGAAGGGCGTGACGGACATTCCCGGGCTCGAAGTCGCCGGACGCATCGTCGCGCTCGGCGCGGATGACGAGCAGGGCGCGCCGCGATCGGCGACGGGACATCGGTGGACGTTGGACGAGCCGGTGATGGCGCTCGTCGCGGGTGGCGGCTACGCGGAATTCGTCGTCGCGCCTGGCGTCCAGTGTCTGCCGCTGCCGTCAGGGCTCACGATGGTCGACGCCGCGGCGATTCCGGAGACGTTCTTCACCGTCCGGACCAATGTGTTCGAGCGTGGCCGATTGCAGGCCGGCGAGTGGCTGCTCGTGCACGGCGGATCGAGCGGGATCGGCACGACGACGATTCAGATGGCGGTCGCGCGCGGGGCGAGGGCGATCGTCACGGCCGGAACGGATCGCAAGTGCCGCGCGTGTGAAGCGCTCGGCGCGACGCGCGCCGTCAACTATCGCGAGCAGGACTTCGCCGCCGCCGTGCGTGACGTGACGAGCGGCCGCGGCGTCGACGTCGTGCTCGACATGATCGGCGGCAGCTACACGGCGAGGAACATGGCCTGTCTCGCGATGGACGGCCGGCTCGTGCAGATCGCCACCATGGGCGGCGCGATCGCCGACGTGCCGCTGGGACAGATCATGGCGAAGCGGCTGACGCTGACGGGATCGTTGCTGCGTCCGCGATCCGCGCGCGAAAAAGGCGCCATCGCTGCGGCGCTCGAACGCGAGATCTGGCCGCTCATCGCGGAAGGCCGCATCAAGCCGATCGTCGATCGCGTGTTCTCGCTGGCGGACGCCGCAGCCGCGCATCGTTATTTGGAAAGCGGGGAGGCGATTGGGAAGGTGATGTTGGAGGTATGAGACGGGACCAGGGGACCAGGGGACGAAGGGACCAGGAAAAGTCAGAAGTTCAAAGCCAGAAGCCAGCGTAGGGGGGCCATCGTCCGCGGCCAGTGTAGGGGCGGCCCCCCGTGGCCGCCCGAGGCACCGACGTAGGGGCCGCCCTTGTGGCGGCCCGGCCCGTAGCCCGCGGCCCGTCCCCGCCTAATGCGTCAACCCGTAAATGATGTAGTTCACGCCGAGCTCGTAGGCTTCGTTGCTCGCCTGGACGGGCGCGAAGCCCGTGTCCGAGTACTCCCAGAACTCCGAGACGTCGGTGTTGAAGTTGATCACGGCCATCAGGCGGCGATGCGGATCGTTGTCGTCGTAGATGCCGGAGATCACCGGCGATCCGCCGTCGTAGGCCTGCGGCAGGATCTCGAACGAGTCGATGTCGAAGAACGTGTGAAAGATCGGATCGCTCGGCGTCAACGGCTCGATGCGCGCGTTGGGCAGCACGCGGCGCATGTTCTCTTCGAGCTGATCCCAGCCGCGGCCGCCGCGCGGCGGCGGACGGAAGTCGTCGAAGATCACGAAGCCGCCCTTTTGCAGATACGCGCGGAACGCGAGCGCTTCCTTGTCGCTCATCTCCCAGTAGCCCGCCTCGGTCATGTACGCGACCGGATATTCGAACAGGCGCGGATCGTCGAGCGCGAAGACGTTCGATCCGTCCATGTGCGGATGGACCGCTGAAATCGAATCGAGGATGCGCGAGAGATTGGCCTCCGCGCGGTTATAGCCGTGCGCCCACGCCGGCAGCCCATGGAAGTAGTAGCCGCCGGGGCCGGACGTGTACTTCAGCCGCACGAACGTGAACCGGCCGTCGTACGGCAGGTTGTCGACGGGTGGCTCGTACGCGAAGCCGGGAATGAATCGCTGCGCGCCCAGCGCGGCGGCCGCGCTCACGACGACGAGCGCGCCGGCAAGAAGCCAGCGGCTGGTGCGGAAGCGGGCGGCGGCGCGCGTCACGATGCTTCCACGATACACCCGCGACACCGGGTTTTTCCGACCGGAATTGCGTTCGGCGGCCCCGGCGGCAGAGAATAGAAGCCGTTTTTCGTCGGCTCGTTCACCTTTCATCCTGAGGACGGATCATCCATGAGCACGCGTATCGCGGAGTTGCTGGGCAAGGACGCTGACACTCTTCTCAAGTACACGGCCAAAGTGCCCGCGTCGCGGCTGCACCTCCCCGGTCCGGACTTCGTCGATCGCATGTTCGCGCTCTCCGATCGGCCGACGCCGGTCCTGCGCAGCCTGCAGCAGCTCTTCGACACGGGCCGTCTGGCGAAGACGGGGTATCTGTCCATCCTGCCCGTCGATCAGGGCATCGAGCACTCGGCCGGCGCGTCGTTCGCGCCGAACCCGGACTACTTCGATCCCGAGAACATCGTGAAGCTGGCGATCGAGGGCGGCTGCAACGCGGTCGCGTCGACGTTCGGCGTGCTCGGATCGGTCGCGCGCAAGTACGCGCACAGGATTCCGTTCGTCGTGAAGATCAACCACAACGAGTTCCTGACCTACCCGAACAAGTTCGACCAGATCCTGTTCGGCACGATCCGCGAGGCGCGCGACATGGGCGCGGTCGCGGTCGGCGCGACGATCTACTTCGGATCGCCCGAGTCGGGCCGGCAGATCGTCGAGGTCGCGCAGCAGTTCCACGCCGCCCACGAGCTCGGCCTGGCGACGATTCTCTGGTGCTACCTGCGCAACCCCGCGTTCAAGACGAAGGAAAAGGACTTCCACGTCTCGGCCGATCTGACGGGCCAGGCCAACCACCTCGGCGTGACGATCGAGGCCGACATCATCAAGCAGAAGCTGCCCGAGAACAACGGCGGCTTCAAGGCGCTGTCGTCCAAAGAGAATCCGTACGGCAAGACGAGCGACAAGATCTACACGGAGCTCTCGTCGGATCACCCGATCGATCTCACGCGCTACCAGGTGCTCAACTGCTACATGGGCCGCGCGGGGTTGATCAACAGCGGCGGCGCGTCATCGGGCGACGGCGATCTCGCGGAGGCCGTGAAGACCGCCGTCATCAACAAGCGCGCCGGCGGCATGGGCCTGATCTCCGGCCGCAAAGCGTTCCAGCGCCCGATCAAGGACGGCGCCGCGCTGCTGCAGGCGATTCAGGACGTGTACCTGGATAAGACCGTGACGATCGCGTAGGAGCTGCCATGACCTCTCCCGTTCTCGACGCCATCACGAAGCAGATCGCCAACGAGTTTGGCGCGTCGTTCTCCTATCTCTCCATGGCCGCGTGGTGCGAGCACCACAAGTACATGGGCGCGGGCCAGTGGCTGCGCATCCAGAGCCAGGAAGAGCACGGCCACGCGATGAAGCTGTTCGACTTCGTCCTGGCGCGCAACTATCCCGTCGTGCTGCCCGGCATCGACAAGCCGCGCAGCGAGTTCACGTCGATCGTCGACATCTTCGAGAAAGCGCTCGCGCAGGAGCAGGACGTCAGCAAGCAGATCGACGCGCTCTACGAGCTCGCCTTCAAGGAGAAGGTGTTCGCGGCGATGGCCGAGCTGCAGTGGTTCATCACCGAGCAGGTCGAGGAAGAGAAGACCGTCCGCGAGATCGTCGCCAAGTTCCACATGGTCAAGGACGACCCCGCGTCGATCCTCGACGTCGACCGCGAGCTCGGCGGCCGCGCGCCCGAGGCGGAAACGGGCGGCGCGCACGGACACGAGAAGAGCTAGGGCGGGCCACAGGCGACCGGCTACCGGCAACGGAAGGGCCGCCCCTACCATTCCGATTCGCGCGCAATCAGCGCGGCGACGGTCGTGCACACCACGGCCGTCGCCAGCGCAATCCCCACCGCACCCCAACTCGCGCCCGCGACGAAGTGCTCGGCCGCCGCGAACCACGATCGCGCGTAGGCCGAGAACGTCCCAAGAATCAGCGCGCCAAACACCAGCGTGGCGGCAACACGTTCGCCGAGAACCACTGCGAACATGCTGAAACACGCGACCACCGCAACCATCAGCACGATCCCGCGCACGCTGGCCATCGTCATCAACCAGAGCGGCAGCGCCCGTCCCGAGATCGCCACCGCGATCGAGTTCGCCGCCAGCAGCGATGCGATCAGGAATGCAGTCGCTGCTGCGCCGGCAATGATTCGCGTCAGGACGACCTCCATCGGCGCGACAGGCAAAGACAGCGTAAACGTCGTCGACGCCTGCCAATCCGCACGCCAGCTCGGATTCTTAACGCCGAGGCCGCTGCCGTAGGCCAGGAAGGGCAGGAAGATCGCGAGAAAGCCTACGAACGTTACGTGTATGCCCCAAGGCACGACAGTCGTTCTTGGGATCTGATCGACGACAGGCCCCAACGCGACGATCTCTCCGGTGAGCCGGCCGGTCTGTTCCAGATACTCCGACGCCGAGTAAAGAAAGATCGGATAGAGCATAGCCATGATCGCGACGACGATGCCGTACACCGTCACCATCGGTCGCAGCTCCAGCCAGTGCCGATACCAGAGCCGCGTCATGCGAGCCTCCCGACTTGTGCGAGGAACAGATCTTTGAGCGATGCCGGCTGCGCGTCGACGACGCGTGCGCCTGCGTGAGTGAGCGCATCGGCGAGCACGGACGGATCGTCGCCCGACAAGCCCGTGAGAAAACGTCCGTCGCGGCGCCAGCTCGCGAGTGCGGCCGGCGCGGGCTCGCGCTCATCGTCGAGCGCGCAGCGGACGACGCGGTAGCGCTGGCGGAGATCGTCGATCGCGCCCTCCATCACGCATCGCCCGCGATCGACGATGACGACGCGATCGGCGATCTGCTCGACGTCGGCGAGCTGGTGCGTCGAGAACAGCACGGTCGCGCCGCGATCGGCGACCTGTTGAATCAACGTGCGCTGCAGCAGGTCGAGCGCGGCGGGATCGAGGCCGTCGGACGCTTCGTCGAGCATCAGCAGATCCGCGTTGCGGCAGAGCACGAGCACGAGCCACAACCGCGCGAGCATGCCTTTCGACAGGCGCTTGCACTGCTCGTCGAGGGGAATGGCGAAGTCGTCGACGAGTCGTCTCTCGAGCGCCGCGTCCCACGCGGGATAGAAGCTCCGCGTCAGCCGGATCATCTCGCCGGCCTTGGCGAAGGGATACAGCGTTCTGGTTTCCGGCACGAACGCCACACGTTCCTTCGTCGCGCGGCTCATCGGCGTTGGCGCGCCGAGGATCTCGATCGATCCCTTCGCGAAGACGAGGCCCATGACGACGCGCAGCGTCGTGCTCTTGCCGGCGCCGTTCGGACCGACCATGCCGCAGATGCTGCCGCGCGGCACGGTGAAGGACATGCCGTCCAGCACGGTGACGCCGATGCCGGCGCCAAGCTTTTGCAGATCGCGTACGCGTAGCGCGTCGGACGTCATCGTCTCGTCACTCCTGTGGGCTCGGACTCTTCGGCCAGCGTCGTATCGACAAGCCGTCTGATCGCGCCGTCGTCGAGGCCGAGATCGTGCAGGGCGTCGATGGCGCGGCGCACGACGGTGCGGCCCTTCTGCACGGCGCGCGGCTCCGCCCGCGTGACGCCCGCCGCGACGAACGCGCCGGCGCCCTGGCGCAGCACGATGAGGCCCGCGTGTTCCATCTCGCGGTACGCCTTCGCGACGGTGTTGGGATTGACGACGAGCTCCTCGGCGACCGTCCGCAGCGTCGGCAGCTGGTCTCCCGCCCGCAGCGCGCCGGTCTCCACGCCATGCCGCACCTGCTCGACCAGTTGCAGATACATCGGAACGCCGGACTGCGGGCTCAGGCGGAAGAACATCAGTGTGTTAGTAGAGTAACACAGTTCGGGCTGCGGGCGACGGGCGACCGCGGAACCTCAGAACCCAGAACCCAGAACCCAGAACCTGGAACCAGAACCTCGGAACCTCGGAACCTCGGAACCTCGGAACCGAGAACCTTCGAACCTGCTCGTATCATGTTCCCCATGTACATCCTCCAAGTCTTCGCCCGCGTGAAGCCCGAGCACGTCGATGCGTTCATCGCGGCGACGAAGGACAACGCGGCCAACAGCGTCAAGGAGCCGGGCGTCGCGCGCTTCGATGCGCTGCAGCAGCTCGACGATCCGACGCGCTTCACGTTGATCGAGGTCTACTACGGGCCGGAAGGACACGCCGCACATCGCGAGACGACGCACTACGCGCGATGGCGCGAGGCGGTGGCGGACATGATGGCGGAGCCGCGCGTCGCGGTGAAATATCAGAACGTGTCGCCCGGCGACGAGGGCTGGTAGGTGCGGTTCGAGCTCGCGACCGCCGGGCGCATCGTCTTCGGCCCTGGCGCCGTTGCCGATCTGCCGGCCATCGCGCGCACGTTCGGCACGCGCGCGTTCGTCGTCACGGGGCGTGACAGTCGTCGCCATGCCTTGCAGATCGACGCGCTTCGCGCCGCTGGTCTGACGTGCGCGACATTCCAGACGCCGGGCGAGCCGACGATCGATCTCGTGCGTGACGGCGCCGCGCAGGCACGCGCGCACGACAGCGATCTCGTCGTCGCCATCGGCGGCGGAAGTGCCATCGATGCCGGCAAGGCGATCGCCGCGCTCGCGACGAATCCCGGTGACGTGCTCGACTACCTCGAGGTCGTCGGCCGTGGACAGCCGCTCACGGCCACGCCGTTGCCGCTGATCGCCGTGCCAACGACAGCAGGAACGGGCGCGGAGGTGACACGCAACGCGGTGCTGGGCGTGCCTGAGCGGCGCGTCAAAGCCAGTCTGCGGAGCGTGACGATGCTGCCGCGCGTGGCGATCGTGGATCCCGATCTGACGCTCGATCTGCCGCCGGCGATCACCGCGGCGACCGGCCTCGACGCGCTCACGCAGCTCATCGAGCCCTACGTGTCATCCCGCGCCAATCCCGTCGTCGACGCGTTGTGTCTCGACGGGATGCGCAACGCCGCGACCGCGATTCGGCGCGTCTGGGCGGACGGCCACGATCGTGAAGCGCGCGAAGCGATGTCACTCGCGAGCCTGCTGAGCGGCTTCGCGCTGGCGAATGCGGGCCTCGGTGCGGCCCACGGCTTCGCCGCGCCGATCGGCGGACGCGTCGACGCGCCGCATGGCGCGATCTGCGCGGCGCTGCTGCCGCACGTCTGCGCCGCAAATCTCCACGCGCTCGAGGCGCGCGCACCGGATCATCCGGCGCGCGGCCGCTACGAGATCATTGCGCGCACGCTGACAGGACGACACGACGCGACGGCCGAAGACGGCGTCGCCTGGCTTCGCGCACTCGTCGAAGAGCTGCGCATCCCGCCGCTTCGCTCGTACGGCGTTGGCGACGCCGACATCGACACGCTGGTCGAACAGGCCTCGCGCGCGAGCAGCATGAAGGCCAATCCGATCGTCCTTACTCCCGCAGAGCTTCGCGCCATTCTTGTGGCCGCGCAGTAGGACGCGTGCGCGTGGCTGCGGGATCCTGCGGTAGGATCAGCGGCTCGTGGAGCGTGTCATGCGTGTCTGGTTGTTGGCCGTGGCTGCGGCGGCCGCCGTTGTCGCCGTGCCTGGGCGGGCCTTGGCTCAGTCGGACGAAATTCAGGTCTACGACGGCGGTCTCGCGCCGGTCGGCGTCTTCAATCTGACGTTGCACAACAACTTCACGCCTGATGGCATTCGCACGCCGTCGTTTCCCGGCGGCGTGACGTCCAACCGCTCGTTCAACGGCGTGCCCGAGTGGGCGCTCGGCGTGACGAACTGGTTCGAGGCCGGCTTGTATCTGCCGCTCTACACGCACGACGAGACGCTCGGCTTCGGACTCGACGGGTTCAAGCTCCGCTCGCTGTTCGCGGTGCCGCACGCCGATGATCGCCGCTTCGTGTACGGGGCGAACTTCGAGTTCAGCATCAATGCGAAGCGGTGGGACACGAGCCGGTTCACGTCGGAAGTACGGCCGATTCTGGGCTGGCACGTCACGCCGCGGTTCGACGTCATCGTCAACCCGATCGTGGATACGGCGTACGACGGCCTCGGGAATCTCGAGTTCGTGCCGTCGGCGCGCGTGGCGTATGCCATCGTGCCGGGCTGGCCGGTAGCAGTCGAAACCTATTCCGACTTCGGCCGCATCAGACATTTCGCGCCGGCCGGCGAGCAGGCGCATCAGATCTTCGCCGTCGTCGATCACACGGCGCGCAGCGGCCTGGAGATGGAGTTCGGCGTCGGCGTCGGCGTGACCGACGCGTCGGATCGGCTGACGTTGAAGCTCATTCTGGCGAAGGATCTCAATCATCCTGTCGCGCGCTGAGGAGTGCAGGTTCTGGGGTTCGGAGGTTCTGGGGTTCCGGAGGTTCGGGTTCCGCGGTTCCGACGTTCCAGGTTTTGGTAGCCGAACCCGGAACCCCGAACTTCAGAACCGAACCCCGGAATCGCAGAACCCTAGAACCTCAGAACCGACGCTGTTCTTCTCCCGTTTCTTTAGACATTTCGTCGAGCGCGAGATACAGCGCCTGCGTGCCCTTGCGGCCGTAGCCGAGCTGTTGCGCGCGCACGTAGATCGCGCGGACGAGCGTGAGGCCGGGCAGCTGCAGCTTCATGCGCTCGGCTTCATCGAGCGCCAGGCCCATGTCCTTGACGAAGTGATCGACGAAGAACCCCGGCTCGAAATTGCCCTTGAGCACGCGCGGCGCGAGGTTGTCGAGCGCCCAGCACGCGGCGGCGCCGCCGCGGATCGCCTGCAGCATCGTCTCGAGATCGAGCCCGGCGCGGCGGCCGTAGAGCAGCGACTCGCAGACGCCGATCATCGTGCCCGCGATCACGATCTGATTGCAGAGCTTCGTATGCTGGCCCGCGCCGGCCGGGCCCTCGTGGATGATCGTCTTGCCGAGCCGCTGCAGCAGCGGTAGCGCGGCCTCGAACGCCGCCGTGTCTCCGCCGACCATGATCGAGAGCGTCGCGTTGCGTGCCCCCACGTCGCCGCCGGACACCGGCGCATCCAGGCTCGACCCGCCCTTCGCCCGCGCCGCCGCGTCGATCTCCTTCGCCAATGTCGGCGACGTCGTCGTCATGTCGATCAGCTGCATGCCGGCGCGCGCGGCAGCCAGCACGCCGGCGTCGCCGAAGTAGACCTCGCGCACGTCGGCGGGGAAGCCGACCATCGTGAACACGACGTCGGCCTGGGCGGCTGCGTCGCGCGGCGAGGCGGCCCACGTCGCGCCGCGATCGAGCAGTGCCTGCGCTTTCTCACGCGTGCGGGTGAAGAGCGTCACGGGATGCCCGGCGTCGAGCAGATGCCCGCACATCGACGCGCCCATGACTCCAGTGCCAATCCAGGCGATTCGTGCTGTCATGCAAATAAGGATAGTGCGTCGCCGGCAACTTTCGCTGTCGACCATGCCCACTGGAAGTTGAAGCCGCCGAGCCGGCCATCGACGTCGAGGATCTCGCCGACCAGATACAGGCCCGGACAGCAACGCGACGCCATCGTCCGCGGATCGATTTCGTCGAGCGCGATGCCGCCGGCCGTCACCTCCGCGTACGAGTAGCCGCGCGAGCCCGTGACGGCGATCGGCCATGCCGCGATCGCGTGGAGCAGCGCGCGGCGCGTGTCCCGCGTGACCGTCGCGAGCGTCGTGTCCGTGCCGAGTGCCTGTGCGCTCGACAGCGCGTCGGCGACCGACGCTGGCATCAGCGTCGCGAGCGCGCGCGCGATCGATGCGCGCGGCTGCTGTCTGGTCAAATCCAGCCAACGCGCCTCCAGTGTCTCGAAACGTTCGCCGGGCGCGAGGTCGGCGGCGAGCGACGGCGCGCCGCCTTCGAGCTCGGCGCGCAGCCAGTGCCGCGATGCGTCGAGCGCGGCGGGCCCGCTGATGCCGAAATGCGTCCACAGCAACGGCCCGTCGACGCGCGCGATCGATGTCTCGCCCGCGCGCACGATCAGGTGCACGGGCTGCGAGACGCCGCTCACGCGCGCGTGAAACTGCCGCGGCGCGGTCGCGTCGACGATGAGCGGGACGAGCGCGGGCGTCGTGGGCACGACCGTGTGACCGAGCCGCTGCGCGAAGGTATAGCCGGCGCCGTCGCTGCCGGTCTTCGGCAATGAGAGCCCGCCCGTCGCGAGCACGATCGCGCGTGCCGAGAGCGGGCCTTGCGACGTGTCGATCGCGAATCCTTCGTCGACGCGCGAGATGGCCGCGACGCGATGGCCGGCGCGCAGCTCGACGCCGAGCCGGCCGAGCTCGTGCACCAGCGCGTCGAGCACGTCACGCGCTCGATGACTGTCGGGAAAGAGCTTGCCGCGCTCTTCTTCATGCAGCGTGACGCCGATCTCACGAAAGAACGCGATCGTGGCCGGGACAGGCAGCGCCCGCAGCACCTGCTTGACGATCGCGGGCCGGCCGCCGTTGAAGTCGGCGCTCGTCACCGACACGTTCGTCACGTTGCAGCGGCCGCCGCCGCTCACCAGGATCTTCGCGCCGGGCGATCGCGCGCCGTCGAGCACGCGCACGCGCAGCGCAGGGCTGCGGCGCTTCGCGAAGATGGCCGTGGCCAGGCCCGCGGCGCCGGCGCCGATGATCGCCACGTCGACGTCGGGACTCGCGGGCATCGCCGCGCATTGTACCGGTCCCATTCCGGCGTGCGTTGCCGCATAATGACGCCACCGCATGCGCCGGCTGTTCGGACATCTCTACCTGCGCGTCCTGCTCGCGATCGTTGCGGGCGGTGTGTTCGGCTATCTCGCCCCCTCGAAGGCCGTCGCGCTCAAGCCGCTCGGCGACGGCTTCATCGCGCTCATCAAGATGCTCATCGGGCCGGTGATCTTCTGCACCGTCGTGCTGGGCATCGCCGGCGCGGGCGACATGAAGAAAGTCGGACGCGTCGGCGGCAAGGCGCTGCTGTACTTCGAGGCCGTGTCGACGTTCGCGCTGGCGATCGGTCTCGTCGTCGTCAACGTGCTCAGGCCTGGCGCCAGGTTCAACATCGATCCGCGGACGCTCGATCCGAACGCCGTGACGAGCTACGCGAAAGCCGCGAGCGAGCAGTCGGCCGTCGACGTCCTGCTGCACATCGTCCCGCGCACGTTCACCGACGCCTTCACCGGCAGCGGCGATCTGCTGCAGGTGCTGCTCGTCGCGGTCCTGTTCGGATACGCGATGCTGCGCATGGGATCGGCCGGCGATCCCGTGCACCGGTTCATCGAGTCCGCGTCGGGCATCTTCATCGCCATGATGAACGCGATCATGCAGCTCGCGCCGATCGGCGCCGGCGGCGCGATGGCGTTCACGATCGGCCGCTACGGCGTGCGCGCGCTGGCGCCGCTCGCCGCGCTGATGGGCAGCTTCTATCTCACCTGCGTGCTGTTCGTGCTCGTCGTGCTGGGAACGGTCGGTGCGCTCGTCGGCTTCAACATCGTGCGGTTCCTCATCTACATTCGCGACGAGCTCCTCACGGTGCTCGGCACCTCGTCGTCGGAAACCGGCCTCGTGCCGCTCATGAACAAGCTCGAGCGTCTCGGCTGCTCGAAATCCGTCGTCGGTCTCGTCGTGCCGTCCGGCTACTCGTTCAATCTCGACGGGACGAACATCTACATGACGATGGCGGCGATGTTCGTGGCGCAGGCGCTGAACATCGATCTGACGATCTGGCAGCAGCTCACGCTGCTGGGCGTCGCGATGCTCACGTCGAAGGGCGCGTCGGGCGTCACCGGCGCCGGCTTCGTCACGCTCGCCGCGACGCTGGCCGTCGTCCCGTCCGTGCCGGTCGCGGGGCTCGCGCTGATCCTGGGGATCGATCGCTTCATGTCCGAAGCGCGCGCGCTCACGAATTTCATCGGCAACGGCGTGGCGACGCTCGTCGTCTCCCGCTGGGAAGGCGAGCTGGATCGCGCCGCACTGACGCGCGAGCTGCACACGATGGGTCGGCGCTGACGCGTCGTCTCGGGCATCACCATGAACGACGCGTCGCCGTTGCCGCCATTCCTCCGACAGAAGCGCTGGTGGATGCTCGCGCTCCTGTTCCTCATCACCGTCATCAACTTCGTCGATCGCCAGACGCTGTCGGTGCTCGCGCCGATCATTCGCGACACGTTCCATCTCTCGAACGAGCAGTACGGCACGATCGTGTCCTGGTTCCAGTTCGGCATGGTCGTCGGCGAGTTCCCGATGGGCGCGCTGATGGATCGCATCGGCGTGCGCGCGGGGCTCGCGCTGGCCGTGCTCTGGTGGTCGGTGGGCAACGGCCTGCATGCGATCGCGCGGTCGGTGTGGGAATTCCGGCTCTTCCGGTTCTGGCTCGGCACGGGGGAGTGCGGCAACTACTCGGGCGGCAACAAGGTCGTCGCGCAGTGGTTTCCGATCAAGGAGCGCGCGCTTGCGATTGGCGTGTTCAACAGCGCGTCGATGCTGGGCTCGTTCATCGCGCCGTTCCTCGTGATTCCCGTCGCGCAGCGCTACGGCTGGCGCGCCGGCTTCCTCGTGCCGAGCACGCTCGGTGTGTTCTGGGTGATCGCGTGGTGGCTCGTCTACCGGCAGCCGGGCGAGGACCGCGAGCTGTCTGCGGCCGAAGCCGCGTACATCGCAGAGGGGCGCGGGGTCGCGCAGGAGCCGGCACCGTCGACGGCGCAGCTGCTGCGGCTCAAGCAGACGTGGGGCCTGATGCTCTGCCGGTTCTGGGTCGGCCCCGTCGTGCAGTTCTACATCTACTGGATGCCGAGCTACTTTCGCGACGTGCGGCATCTCAGTGTCGCGAACGCGTCGTACTTCGGCGCGGTGACGTTTCTCTTCGGTGACGTCGGCAGCGTCGCGGGCGGTGCCGTGGCGGGATGGCTGATCGCCCGCGGCATGCGTGTCTCGGCGGCGCGGCGATCGACGCTCCTCGGCGGCGCGATCCTGTGCTTCGCCGGCGCGGCGGTGCCGATGCTCGCGAACGTGCCGCTGGCCATCGCGGCGATTTCGATCGTCCTGCTCGGCCACACGTTTCTCTCGGCGAACATGTTCGCGTCGATGTCCGATCTGTTTCCGAGCGCGGCGGTCGCGCGCGTGACGGGGTTGACCGGCGTGGCGAGCGGGATCAGCGGCATTTTCTTTCCCTGGCTCACCGGCGTCATCGTCGATCGGGCGAGTTATGCGCCCGTGTTTCTGATGGGGGCGTTGATGCCGCTCCTCGGCGTGCTCGTGCTCTTCTGGATGGCCGGCGACTATCGCCGCGTCGTCTTTGGACGCGGCTGATGGCGGCGTCCCGACCGGCTGTTCGATCGGCCTCTCCCGCTATCTTGCTGTCACTGTTCGAAATAGCCTTCGGCCTGTGTGCGGATTTCGATTCTGTGAGAGATTCGCCTTCTGTTCTCCAGGAAAATACTTGTTTGACCTTTTACATGGCTGTGCTATAACCCCGTGGTTCCCGTGAGGATCTCCAGGTTTGGGCGGCGCGAACGGCTGCGCATACGGCGTCACGATGCGCGGCTGTCAGGGATGTTGACGTAGGTCGCTCCCGTCCAGGTCCTGGGATTCTGGAGGTGTAAATGATGCGAGGTACACGTACGCGTGTGCTGGCTGTGGTGTTCTCCCTGCTATTGGCCACAGCAGCGTCCGTTTCGGCGCAGATCACGACCGGAACGGTGTCAGGCACGATCAAGGACTCGACGGGCGCCGTAGTTCCGGGCGCGACTGTCGTACTCACCAGCGAAGCACGCGGCACCAAGTCGGCGCCGGTCGTGACGAATGAGAGCGGTGACTTCGTTATCCCGAACGTCACGGCCGATACCTACACGCTCGAAGTCACGATGACCGGTTTCCGGCCGATCAAGCGCGAGCACGTGCCGGTCAGCGGCGGCGACCGCGTGGCCCTTCCGGTGATGACGCTCGAAGCGGGCGGTCAGAACGAAGTGATCAACGTCACGGCCGAGGCGCCGCTCATTCAGGCGCAGAGCGGTGAGCGGTCCTTCGCGGTCACGACGGAACAGGTCGCGAACCTGCCGATCAACCACGGCAACTTCACGGCGTTGACGGCCATGGTGCCCGGGGTCATCTCCGGTGGCGCCTCGGCCGGCGGCACGCGCCTCGGCGGCGCGGGCCAGAACAACATCCAGATGGACGGCATCTCGGCCATGGATACGGGCAACAACGGCCAGATGCTGGCGATGAACATCGAGTCGATCGCCGAAGTCAAGGTCCTCACGCAGGGCTACCAGGCCGAGTACGGCCGGTCGTCGGGCCTGCAGATCACGGCCGTGACCAAGGGCGGCTCCAACCGCTTCCACGGATCGCTCTACCGCGTCGACACCAACTCGAAGTGGAACGCGATCAACTGGACCACGCAGCAGAACGGCGACGCCAAGCCGGTGTCGAAGAACACGACGCAGGGCTACTCGGTGGGCGGTCCGGTGGGCAAGCCGGGCGGCAACAACAAGCTGTTCTTCTTCTACAGCCACGAATACCGGCCGCAGAAATCCAGCGGCTCGGTCAACCGCTTCCGCGTGCCGACGGCGCTCGAGCGTGCGGGCGACTTCTCGCAGACGCTCGACAACAACGGCAAGCTGATCAGCGCGTTGGTCAACCCGAACGGCGGCACGTTCGCCGGCAACATCATCCCGCTGAGCCAGCAGTACGCCGTCGGACAGGCGTTGCTCAACCGCTACCCGCTGCCGAACCATGATCAGCAGGCCGGTGAGGCCTACAACCTCGAGATCGCGCGGCCGACCGACAAGCACCTGCTCCAGCAGCCGGCCGTCCGCGTCGACTACCAGTTCTCGCCGTCACTCCGCGTCACCGGCAAGTTCTCGGGACAGCGTGACACGCAGCGCGTGCAGCCGGGCACGATGCCGGGCTTCAACGACGTGTTGATTCCGTATCCGTACATCTCGAACTACGGCGTGACGGTCAACTACACGTTGAACTCGACGACGTTCTTCGAGGCGACGTATGGGTCGATCAAGAA
>DASZVJ010000107.1:0-40320 GCA_035547155.1 Vicinamibacterales bacterium | reverse complement strand
GCCGACGGCATCGTCCGCACGCTGACGCATCTCTATGCGGAGCGCGGCCTGTCCTTCGACGTGCGCGTCGAGCCCGCGCTCGCCGTGCTCGTGCCGCGCGAGGACCTCGACGAGATCATCGGCAACGTCCTCGACAACGCGTGCAAGTGGGCGCGCACGCGTTGCCGGCTGAGCGCGGCGACGCAGGATGGGCGAGTCGCCATCGTCGTCGAAGACGACGGCCCGGGGATTCCGCCGGAAATGCGAGGTCAGGTGCTGGCGCGCGGCGTGCGGGCCGACGAGGCCGTGCCCGGCAGCGGACTGGGACTGTCCATCGTGCGCGATCTGACGGACGCGTATGGCGGGCAGATCGCACTCGACGACTCGCCGCTCGGCGGGTTGTGCGTGACGATCGAGTTGCCGGCCTCTAGTCCTTCTGATACTGCTCGTCGCTGACGTGCTCCAGCCAGTCGACGGTCTTGCCGTCCTGCGACTCGTGAATCGCGATGTGCGTGAGGGCCGTCGTCGGCGACGCGCCGTGCCAGTGTTTTTCGCCCGGCGCGAACCAGACGACGTCGCCGGGGCGGACGTCCTCGATTGGCCCGCCCCAACGCTGCACGCGTCCGGCGCCCGCGGTCACGATCAACGTCTGGCCGAGCGGATGCGTGTGCCAGGCCGTCCGTGCGCCCGGCTCGAACGTGACGGTCGCCGCAGCCGAGCGCGCCGGCGGCTTCGGCTGAAAGAGCGGATCGATACGAACCGTCCCCGTGAAGTACTCGGCCGGCCCACGGCCGGATGGTTGAGAGCCCGCTCGCGTGATGTCCATCGTCAATGCCTTATCGTCTTGAGTAGATTGCCTATATTAGCTAATCTGGACATGTGAAGACTATCGCTGCGACTGAAGCCAAGAACCGCCTCGGTGCCATTCTCGACGCGGCGCAGCGGGAACCGATTGTGATTCGCCGGCAGGAACGTGACATCGCGGTTGTCCTGTCGATCGCGGACTACGATCGCCTGCGCTCCGCCAACGCGGGCGCCTTTCTGGACTTGCGCAACGAGATTGCGGCAGAAGCGGCGAAAGCCGGGCTGACGGACGCGCGGCTCGCCGAGCTCGTGAGCGACGATGACGCGTGAGCGTATCGTCGTTGACACCAATGTGTTCATCAGCGGTCTGTTGTCCAGCACGTCCGCGCCAGCCAAAGTCATCGAACACGCGGTGACTCAGGAGCAGATCCTGGCGTCGACGGAGACGCTGCGCGAGTTGATCGAGACGTTATTGTCACCGAAGTTCGATCGCTATGTTTCGCGCGCACGACGCGAGGCGCTGCTGGATCGATTGGCACCGAACGTCGAAATCGTCGAAATCATCCAACACGTCCGCGCGTGTCGGGATCCGAAGGACGACAAGTTCCTCGAGCTGGCCATCAACGGAAGCGCGAACGTCATCGTGAGTGGTGACGAGGACCTGTTGTCCCTGCACCCGTTCCGCGGCGTAGACATCCTCAGCCCTGCGAGCTATCTGGATCGAGCGAAGAACGATTCGCCCAAGCGTACGAAATAGACATTCAGCGGCTACAGCAACTTCATCTGCCGCTCGCTCGGCACTTTCGATCGCATTTCCGGCCGCTGGTGCTCGACGAGTTGATGTTCGATGTCGAGCAGAAACGGCGACGCGCGCATGGTCCGTCGTTGTCCGCGCCACAGCCGCTCGTCGGCTCGGCTCAGCAATAATCGATCTTTTGCACGCGTCATCCCGACGTACAACAGCCGCCGTTCTTCGTCGGCCGCCTCATCGTCGAGCTCGCTCCAGCGAAGCGGCAGCAGGCCGTCTTCCAAACCGACGATGAAGACGACGGCGAACTCGAGGCCTTTCGCGGCGTGGAGGGTCATCAGCGAGATGGACGCCGCGCGCGGATCGCGGAAGTCCGCGTCGGCGGCGAGCGCGACGAGATCGAGGAACCGCGCACGGTCGTTGCCGCAGGACTCCGCCAGCGAGCGCAGACGCTGGAGCGCGAGATCTTTGGCCGAGACATCGATTGCGTCCTTGGGCAGCCGAGCGGCCGCCGCGCCGAGCTGAGCCGCGACGCCCTCGTCGCGAGTCGCGTCGTCGCGTTCCCACTCTTGCAGAATCGCCTGGACCGCCGGCTGCGCCGCCAACGGGTCGTGCACGTGCACGGTGAAGGGAAGTCCCGAGCGCGCGAACGCCTCACGGAGCGCCGCCATCTGCGCGCTCGTTCTTGCGAGCACCGCGAAGTCGGAAAAGCCGAGGGCGCTCTGCGTCGCGCCCGTCGCGCGTCCGCTGTCGATGGAAAAGAGACTGTGCCCGCCGAGCAGCCGCTCGATCTGCGCGACGACGAACTCGGCCTCGGCGCGATCGGTCGGCGCGGCGTGGATCGCGATGCGCTCGTGCATCTCGCGCACGAGACTCGAGATCGGAGCGGCCTGCGCCGATTGCGCGATGACCTGCGACGAGGCGGTCACGATGGTGCCGGTCGATCGATAGTTGCGCGTGAGGCGGACGACAGGCGCCGAGGGGTAGTCGGCGGCGAATCGATCGAAGCATGACGCGTTCGCACCGCGAAAGCCGTAGATGGCCTGGTGTGGATCGCCGATGACGCAGAGCTGGCCGTTCGCGGGCGCGAGCAGCGTCAGCAGGCGATATTGCTGATCGTCGACGTCCTGAAACTCGTCGACGGCGATGCGCTGGAATCGCTCACGATACTGCGCGGCGACCGCTGCATCTGTCGAGAGGATCTGCACGGCGAGCCCGATGAGATCGTCGAAGTCCACCCACTGCCGGCGCGTCAGCTCTTGTTGATACACGCGCAGCGCGTCGGCGGCCTTGTCGTCGGGCGCACGGCCGGTGTGTTTGGCTTTGGCGATCGTGCGGAGCAGACTCTCCGCGCGCGTCGACGACACCGACAGCGCGTCGGCGAGCATGGCCGCACGTTCCGCTTCGGTCGCGACGCAGAACTCATGAGGCACGTTCGCGACGTCGCCATGCTCGCGAAGGATCGACAACCCGAGCGAGTGGAACGTGTGGACCGCGACGTTCGCGCTGTCTGGCAGCAGATGCGCGAGCCGCTCTTTCATTTCGCCGGCGGCACGTCGCGTGAACGTGATCGCCAAGCATGAGGACGCAGGAACGCCGCGCTCGGCGACGAGATAGGCAAAGCGATACGCGAGCGTTCGCGTCTTTCCTGATCCTGGTCCGGCGATGATCGCGAGCGGACCATCGACGATCTCCGCCGCTCGCCGCTGATCGTCGTCGAGCGACGACAGCAGGCCGGCCGTCGCGGAACGCGCGGCGGCGCTCGTGGGGGCCGCTGACCGCGCGGGCTGCGCCGGTTGAACGGACGCTGCAGGCGTCGTCTCCGGCACGCGCCGCTTGGGACGTCGTGTCGCCGTCGCATCGCCGAACAGGCTTCCGCCGTTCGTCAACTGCCGCAGCTCGGCTTCGTCGAAGAGATGGATCGTGCCGTATTCGCCGTCGTATCCCGCCTCGCGGATGACGCGTCCCGCGCGCAGGCGCGTGACGGCTTCGGCCAGCAGCGGTGATGAGGAGCGCGAGATGTCTTCGACGGGCACGTCGCGCAGAATCGACAGCTCGGAGCCGAGCGTCGCAAGCAATCGATCGTAGTTGCGGCCGACGGTCTGGCTCGACGGCCCGCTCGACACGAGCTCCGACAGCACCTCGGGCAACGGCACGAGATTCACGACGTCGCCGGCCGTTGGCGGCGGCGCGGCGTCGGCCTCGCTGCGATCGGCGAGCACGTTCACGCGATTGAGGACGCCAATCGTCGCAGGCTGTCCGCAGACGGGGCAGCGATTGCCGTGCGCCAGCGATTCCTCGGGCGTCAGCCGCGTGCCGCACTTGCGATGGCCGTCGAGATGGTACTTGCCCTCTTCCGGAAAGAACTCGACGGTGCCGACGTAGCCGTCGCCGGTCTCGAGCGCGCGGCGGATCGCGTAGTAATCCAGCTCCGTCTCGAACGTCGTCGCCTCGCGTCCGATCTTGCCTGGCGAATGCGCGTCGGAGTTGGAGACGAGCCGGTAGCGATCGAGCTGCGACAGCCGCCAGTTCATCGGCGGATCCGAGGACAGGCCTGTCTCGACGGCGAAGATGTGATCGGAGAGATCGCCGTAGCACTCGACGATCGAGTCGAAGCCGGACTGCGAGCCGAGCGCGGCGAACCACGGCGTCCAGATGTGCGCGGGGATCAGGTACGCGCCGGGGCCGGAGTCGAGCGCGATCTCGAGCAGATGGCGCGAGTCGAGGCCGAGGATCGGGCGGCCGTCCGACGCGATGTTGCCGATGCGCGCGAGCGCCGCGGAGAAGCGATCCGCGGTCTCGAAGTCGGGCGCGTAGATCAGGTGATGAATCTTCCGCGTGCGATCGCCCTTCTTGTAGATCGTCGAGATCTCCACGGTGAGCATGAACCGCGTCGTCGCCTGGCACGCCGGCGGCAGCGTGTCTGCGACGGCGCGTTCAATCGCGCTGCGCAGCCGGAACAGACCCGGCTCGGCCGGGACGAGCTTCTCTTTCAGCTCGGCGCGCCACGCGGGATGCGTGAAATCGCCGGTGCCGACGACCGCGACGCCCTTTCGGCCCGCCCAGAACGACAGATGCTCGAGATCGAGATCGCGGCTCGTCGCGCGCGAGTACTTGGAGTGGATGTGCAGATCGGCGTGAAAGCGCACGGATGGCTACTGTAACGCGGATAGCGCCGATTCGCGCGGCGATGGACACGAACGAGACGCCGAAGAGAGTAAGATCGAGCTCTCCTGGAGACGCGCATGTCGATCGGCCGCGGTCTACGCGACGATCATCGTCACGTTCATCGGACAGATCGCGCGCGTCGGCGGCTTCAGCATGACGCCGACGCTGGAGGATCACGATCGGCTGGTCGTCAACAAGCTGGCGTATCGCTGGCACAAGCCGGCCATCGGCGACATTGTCATGGTAGCGTCACCCCACAAGCCGGACACGATGCTCGCCAAACGGATCGTCGCCGGCCCGGGTGACGTCGTGCGGAGCGTGGAGGGCCGCGTCTACCGCAACGACGTGCTGGTGCCCGACGACTTCGTCTCCGCGGACGAGCGATCGTTCGACGACTGGGGACCGGTGACCGATCGATCGCAGCCGGCTGTTCTGACAGAGCGGACGCGATCGGGTGCTCATTGGGCCCGTATTTCAGCGATCGAGTAGTTCCAGACGACCGCGCCTCGAAAGGGCGGAACAGCGGAGAAGGAGATGGTCTGATCGATCCCACGCGTCTGGCCCGGTGGAACTGATACGTCAATCACTTCGGTCTTGTCGCCAACAGTCGAACAATCGCTCGCTACAACGCAGTCGTTCAGGACAATTCGAAGCTGGACGGAATTGATGTTGAAGGCTTTCGACAAATTCTTGATGCGACCAGTCAGTTGATACGAACGATTGGAAGAGCCATAGGGAGATTGTTCCAGACGCATATCCGACAGCTCGACTTCCTGTGGCCCAATTCGAGTCCTGGACGCTGCTCGCTCCTGCTCGTCTTGTGCGTTCACAGCGAACAGCACAACGACCAGGACTCCGGCGAGAACCATGAGGGCCCTGCCGAATCCGGGGACTACAAACGCCGCGATGAGCACCAGCAGCGCGATCACCCAGCCCACGGTTGTTCTCCTCCTCCTGAGCTAGCCTCCAGTCGACGTGTGACGCGACAGGTCAGCGTCTTGATTTCGCCAAACTTTCGCCGTAGCCTCTCCCCATGGTCCTGGCGGGGGCGAGATGGGGAAACGTGTCGGCGGCGCGGATCGAAGCTCCCGTCCAGGCGGCGGCGCCCGCGTGGAGTCTGGCCGATCTGGCGGGACGGCTGGTCGAGCTGTCGGCCAGCACTGAAACCGCGCATCTGACGGCAGCACTTGGGCTTGTCCTCGAGGCCCAGCTCGGCGACGACCGCGCCGCCTGGGTCGCGCTCGAGGGCAGCTCCTTCTTTCCACCCGACGTCGCCGACACCGGCATCGACCTCGACGCGCTGCCTGTCGTACGCGTCTCCGACGCTCGCACCGCCGGCCGCGCCGCCGATCATCTGCTTCGCTCCAACGCCTTCGGGCTCGTCGTCTTGGATGTGGCTGGGGGAAAGACGGACCTCGCACTTCCGACGAGTTGTCTGTCCCGGCCGACTGGGAGCGGCACGAGGAGCGACAGCACGAAATCGGAGCGGAGGGAGCGCCAGCGTGCCCGCGCGATCTCCGCGTCAGTCGGAGTCGCGCGGCTGCGTCAGTTCGCACGCGGCGCGGACGAAGCGACGGTTTCGAGTGCCGTCTCCCCGAAGGCCGCTGGACAGACAACTCGTCGGAAGTGCGAGGTCGCTTCGTCGCTGCCCGTCCCCATCCTTTCGCGCCTGCTCGGCCTCGCGCGCGAGCACGGCGCGGTGGTGCTGCTGCTCACGCGCAAAGCTGAAGACGCGGCGTCGATGCACTCGCTGATCTCGCTGCGCGCCGATGCGCGATGGCGGCGTACCGAGGCGGGCGTCTACGAAGTCGGCGTGCGCGTGCTCAAGGACAAGCGCAGCGGCCCGGGATGGACGCACACGGAGATCTGTCGTGGACCGGATGGCCTGCGTTGATCTCGTCGCGTTTCCGCTGCAGCTGCTGATCGGCGCGCATCCGGAATGGATCGAGCAGCCGGTCGTCGTGGTCGAAGACGAGCGCCCGCAGTCGCGCGTGCTGTTCGTCAACGCGCAGGCCCGCCGGCTCGGCGTGCACACCGGCCAGCGGTACGCGATGGCGCTCTCGCTCGCGCGGCATCTGCACGCCAGCACCGTGCCGCCCTCGCAGATCGAGCGCGGCGTGCGCCTGATCGCCGATCGCCTGCGCCGCTACTCGCCGCACGTCGAGCCCTCGACGGAACAACACGGCGTGTTCTGGCTCGACGCGAGCGGGCTCCGTCATCTCTATCCATCGCTGCAGGCGTGGGCCGATCTGATTCGCGTCGATCTGCAGCAGGAAGGCCTGATCGCATCCATCACCGTCGGCTTCAGCCGTTTCGGCGCGTACGCACTGGCCACGTCGCAGCGCGGCGTGCTGGTCTGCGCGGATGCTGCCGAGGAGCGCGCGCGCGTCGAACGCGTGCCGCTCGCGCGTCTGCGTCTCGATCCGGACGTGCGGGATCGGCTGCTCGCGCTCGGGATCGACACCGTCGGCGGCTTCCTGCAGTTGCCGGCCGGCAGCCTGCGCACACGCTTCGGCGCGGAGGTCGAAGCGCTGCATCGGCTCGCGTCCGGCACGCAGTGGGCGCCGCTCGTGCCCGTGCCCGCCATCGTCCGTCATCAGCGCCGCGTCGAGTTCGACACGCCGGAGCACAACGTCGAGCGGCTGATCTTCGCGATCAAGAACCACCTCGACGTGCTCGCAACGGCCGTCGCGCGATTGAGCCAGGCGATCGTCGAGGTCGTGCTGTGGATGACGCTCGACGATCGATCCACGCGCCGCGAGTCCGTCACGCCGGCTGCCGCGACGCTCGATGTCGCGCAACTGCTGACGCTCGTGCGTCTGCGTCTCGATGCCGTGCAGTTGTCGGCGGGCCAGCCCCGAGCGGAGTCGAGGGGGATTATCACCCTCCGCGTCTCGGTGAACACCTGTCCCGCGACGTCCGATCAGCGCGGGCTCTTGCCAGAACGGACGCGTCGAGACGCGGCCGCTGCGAACCGCGCGCTCGCGCGCCTGCGCGCCGAGCTTGGCGAAGACAGGGTCATGCACGCGGTGATCCGCGACGCGCATCTGCCGTCCGCGCGCTTCGCCTGGGAGCCGCTGACGCACGTCCCCGAACACGCTTCTCCGCGCGTCGTAACCACGCGCCCGCTCGTGCGGCGAATTCTCGCGACGCCGGTGTTGATGTCGAGCGAGCCACTCAATCCAGATGGCCCCTACGTGATCGCCGGCGGCTGGTGGAGCGGCGGCGTGAGACGCGAGTACTACTTCGTTCGGACGTCAGACGGCGCGCTGCTGTGGATCTACTTCGACCATCGACGTCAGCAATGTTTCCTTCAAGGCACGGTGGAGTGATGGCCGCGTACGTGCCGCTCTGGTGTAAGAGCAACGGGTCGTTTCTCGAAGGCGCGAGCAATCCCGAGGAGCTCGTCGAGCGAGCGGAAGAGCTCGATCTGCCAACGCTTGCGATCACCGATCGCGACGGCGTGTACGGCATCGTGCGGGCGCACGTCGAGGCGAAGACACGCGGCCGGAAGTTGATCGTCGGCGCGCAGGTCACGGTCGGCGCAATCGATGGCGACCGCGCCGACGCGGCGGCTGCGCCGACATCCACTATCGTCCTGCTCGCCCAAGATCGATCCGGCTACGCAAATCTGTGCCGGCTGCTCACCGTCGGTCGTCGCCGGAGCCCGAAAGGCGAGTCGCTCGTCACGTGGGGGGAAGTGTGCGCGCACGCCGCCGGCCTGCTGGCGTTGTGGGGTGGCGATGCGAGCCTGCTCGTGCGCGAATCCGATGCCGAGGTCGAGGCTGTAGCAGACGACGTGCGCGCGGCGTTCGGCGATCGGCTGTACGCGATGGCCGCGCGACATCGGCGCGACACGGAGGTCGCCGAAGAGGCGCGATTGCGCGCGCGCGCGTCGCGTTACGCGCTGCCCATCGTCGCGGCCGTGGAAGTGCTGTATCACCACCCCGCGCGTCAGCCGTTGCAGGACGTGATGACGTGCATTCGCCATGGCGTGACGATCCACACCGCCGGCCGTCGACTCAAACCGAATGACGGCCATGCGCTGCTCGACGCGCAGACGTTCGCCGCGCGTTTCGCTGACGCGCCGGACGCCGTCGCCCGCACGCTCGAGGTCGCCGATCGCTGCACGTTCTCGCTGAACGAGATTCGCTACCGCTATCCCGGCGAGCGCATCCCGGATGGCGAGACGCCTTCGGAGTACCTGCGCCGCATGGCCTTCGAGGGCGCGCGCTGGCGCTATCACGGTGACGTGCCAGCCAAGGTCGCCGATCAGCTCGACAAGGAGCTGCGGCTCATCGACGAGCTCGACTACGGCGGCTACTTCCTCACGATGCACGAGATCGTGAAGTTCTGCCGCGACCAGAAGATCCTCTGTCAGGGGCGCGGCTCCGCGGCGAACTCCGTCGTCTGCTTCGTGCTCGGCGTCACGGCCGTCGATCCGATGCTGATCAACTTGCTGTTCGAGCGGTTTCTCTCGAAGGAGCGCAACGAGCCGCCGGACATCGATCTCGACGTGATGCACGAGCGCCGCGAGGAAGTCATCCAGCACATCTACGAGAAGTACGGCCGCGATCGCGCGGCCATGGTCGCCAACGTCGTCCGCTACCAGCCGCGATCGGCGGTGCGCGACGTCGGCAAAGCGCTGGGATTGCCGGAGACGACGCTCGATCGGCTGGCGAAACTGCTGTCACACCACGCGCATCTGAAGGAAGAAGAGCTGCGTCACGCTGGCATCGATCCCCGCGTGCCGATTCATCAGCATCTACTGCGGCTGAGCACCGAGATTCTGCACGCGCCGCGGCATTTGTCGATTCATCCCGGCGGCTTCCTGCTCGGGCACGAGCCGGTCCACGACATCGTGCCGATCGAGAACGCGACGATGGCGGATCGCACGGTCATTCAGTGGGACAAAGACGACGTGGAGGCGGTGGGGCTGTTCAAGGTGGACATTCTCGGGCTCGGCGCGCTGACGCAGCTCGATCTCTGCTTCCGCCTGCTCAAGACGCATCGCGGCCTCGATCTGTCGATCGCCGCGATTCCTCCGAACGACAAGCCGACCTTCGACATGATCTGCCGCGCGGAGACGGTCGGCGTGTTCCAGATCGAATCGCGCGCGCAGATGGCGATGCTGCCGCGATTGCAGCCGCGCAGCTACTACGACCTCGTCATCCAGATCAGCATCGTGAGGCCCGGTCCCATCACCGGCGGCATGGTGCATCCGTATCTGCGGCGGCGGAACAAGGAAGAGTCCGTCGACTATCCGCACGACTGTCTCAAACCCGTGCTGGACAAGACGCTGGGCGTGCCACTGTTTCAAGAGCAGGTCATGCAGATTGCGATCGTCGCCGCCGATTACACGCCGGGCGAGGCCGATCAGCTGCGGCGCGACATGGCGGCGTGGCGTCGCTCGGGGCGATTGGAACAGCACGAGCAGCGGCTGGTCACGCGCATGGTGGCGAAGGGCATTCCGGAGGAGTTTGCCACGCGCATCTACAAACAGATCCAGGGCTTCGGTGAATACGGTTTTCCCGAAAGCCATGCCGCGTCGTTCGCGATCATCAGCTACGCGACGTCGTATCTGCGCTGCCACTATCCCGCCGAGTTCGTGTGCTCGCTGCTCAACGCGCAGCCGATGGGCTTCTACTCGATCGCGACGATCGTCGAGGACGCCAAACGGATGGGCATCGAGATGCGGCCGATCGACGCGCAGCACAGCGAGTGGCAGTGCACGTTGGAGGCCGAAAAACCTTTTGCCGTCCGAATGGGCCTGCGCTTCGTGAAGCGCTTCGGCGAGAAGGAAGGCGAGCGGCTGGTCGAGGCGCGCGGGGACGGACCGTTCGCGTCGATCGCCGACGTCTCGCGCCGTGCGGGATTGGAGCGGCGCGGGCTCGACGCGCTGGCGGAAGCCGGCGCGTTCGAGTCCTTCGATCTCTCGCGGCGCGAGGCGTTGTGGGAAGCGCCTGGCGCGGTGAGCGACGCGCGTTTGCCGCTGCCGCTGTCACGGAGATCCAGCGACGCGGACCAGCCGTCGTTTCCGTTGCTCGACGCCGGCGAGCACGTCGCGTGGGACTATCGGTCCTCGTCACATAGTGTGCGCGGCCATCCCGTCGCGGCGCTGCGATCCCTGCTCGCGGAGCAGGGGATTCCGGATGCGCGAACGGTGCGGGCGCGCGGATCGGGCACACTCGTGCACTACGCGGGGCTCGTCATCCTGCGCCAACGTCCGGCGACGGCATCCAACGTGACATTCATGACGCTCGAAGACGAGACCGGCTTCGTGAACGTCGTCATCTGGGATCGCGTGTTCCAGGCGTTCTCAGTCCTGGCGCGGACCGCGTACTGGCTCGGCGTGACCGGCATCGTCGAGTCGAAGCACGGCGTCGTGCATCTGATCGCCGAGCGCCTGTGGGTGCCGCGCGGCTTTCCCGTGCCGGAACATCTCGGCAGCCGGGATTTTCATTAGCGCATCACGCCAACGCTTTGCCGTACAGCACGAGCAGCCGCGCCCACGCTTTCTCGGCCAGCGGCTCGTTGTAGACGCCGGAGTCCGGCGGGCACCAGCCGTGCGCGGCGCCGGTGTAGACCTCGATCTCCGCGGGCAGCTTTGCCTTCGCGAACGCCTCCTTCATGACGTCCTTGTCCGTCGGCGCGCGCTGGTCGTCGTTCTCGGCGATCGCGATCAGGAACTGCGCGTGGCTCGTCGCGGCCTGCAGATGCGGGCTGTCCGGCGCGGTCGTGACGAGACCACCGCCGTGGAACGACGCGACGGCGCCGACGCGATCGGGCACGGCCGCCGCGGTGCGAAACGCGATCGGCCCGCCCATGCAGTAGCCCTGCGTGCCGATCTTGCGCGTCTTCGACACCGCAGACTGCTGATCGAGCCACGCGACGAACGCCTTCGCATCCGTCATGTGCGTCGTCGGATTGAGCGCAGACGCGAGCGGGCGCAGCTCGGCGATCGGCGTGGCCGCACCTTGCGCCGCCGTCGGCGCCTTCTTCGTGCGATAGAACGGATTGACGACGAGCACGGCGTAGCCGGATTCGGCGAGTCGCTTGCCCATCTGCCGGAACGCGGGTCGCAGGCCGAAGATGTCCGGCCAGACGAGCACGCCCGGCGCGGTGCCGGTCGAGGGATGCACGAAATACGCGTCCGCCGTGCCGTCCGGCGTCGTGATCGTCACGTCCGATTCGGTGACGGCCACCGCGTTGACCACGGCGGGCAATGTCATGGCGATGCCCGCCGCCATGATGGCGCCGAACTGCCGGCGTGTCACGAGCCCGCGCGCTTCATAGTCCCGTCGATCGTCGTCGAAATGATCCTGCTCGCACATGGTCGCGTCCTCCTTCGGTGCCGGTTGTGAGCGAATGCCGCAGTATGGTCGAGGCCGGGCGGTCCTGCCAACACTGCGCGGCAGCATCGATGGACGGAAACGCTATACTGCGACCGTGACGGATCGCACTCGACCCGGCGTCACCGTGCGCCGTTTCGCCTCGAATGCGGAGGCGGATCGACACGATGCGGAATTCTGGCGGCAGATGCCGGCGGACGAGCGCGTTGCGCTCGTGTGGCGCCTGTCGGTCGAGCAGTGGGCCCTCCTCGGACGACAGCCCGATGAACCAGGACTTTGTCGATCTGTTGCGCGCATTCGCCGACGCTGACGTCCGCTTTCTCGTCGTCGGCGCCTACGCGCTCGCGCATCACGGCCGGCCGAGGGCGACTGGCGATCTCGACGTGTGGGTCGAGGCGACTCCCGACAATGCAGCGCGTGTCGTGCAAGCCCTGAAGGCGTTCGGTGCGCCGTTGACCGGCACCGCACTATCCGACTTTGGCCAACCCGGCATTGTCTTTCAGATTGGCGTCGCTCCCGGCCGCATTGACATCCTTACGGAGTTGACCGGACTCACATTCGCCGAAGCCTGGCCCGAGCGAGAGTCGGGCAGGTTCGGCGATCTGACCGTCGATTTCCTGGGGCGCGACGCCTTCATTCGCAACAAACGCGCAACGGGTCGCACCAAAGATCTTGGTGACATCGAAGGTCTGTCGTGACGCATTCGCATTCAATTCAGGCTCGCGTTGCGCGCCGACACGCGCACGCCGTCGGCGACGGCGTCCGGCGGATGCGTGATGACGCGATCGTGCTCCTGCACTCCATCGATCACTTCCGTCCACAGACCCGTCTGATGATCGACGTGGACGGTCTTCACACGCGCTCGGCCTGATTCGACGACGAAGGCCGCCCAGTCGTCGCCGCGGCGGAAGAGCGCGCTGGTCGGCACGGTCAGCACGCGCGATCCCTCCCAGAGGATGACGCGCACCTCCACGCGATAGCCGTCGCCGAGTGCGTGCCAGTCGGACGCAGGATTCTGCAGGCCGATGATGACGTTCACGCGCTGCTCTTCGACGCCGAGCGCGGAGACCTTGAGGAAGCCGAACGGCTCGACGCGCGTGACGCGGCCGTGGAGCGCGTCGCTGCCGCCCCAGCGATCCAGCAGCGCCGGCATGCCGGGGCGGATCGTGACTGCGTCGGATGACAGATAGTCAGCGACGACCTCCAGATCGGCGGGATCCGCGATGTCGACCAGTGGCTCTCCCGCGCCGACGACCGCGGCGCTCTCGTGAAATCGGCGGAGCACCACGCCGGTGACGGGCGCGCGAAGGACGAGCGTGGCTGGCGTGGACGCGGGGCCCGCGGGCATCAGCGCGGCGCGTGCGACGTCGAGCTGGTGCTCGGCGACCGTCACGGCCGCGCGCGACGCGCGTGTGGCTTCGGTCGTCGTCTGCGCCGCCGTGATCGCCTGATCGCGCTCCGCGCGCGAGATGGCCGCGCCCTCGAACAGGCGCTCCGCACGCGTGCGCTCGGTCTCTGCCAGCGCACGTTGCGCGTCGTTCTGCGCGAGCGCCGCGCGTGCCTGTGCGACGGCGGCCTCGGCCGCGCGCACTTGCGCTTCGGCTTCCGCACGCGCCCGCGCGTCCAGCAACGGCGGCAGCGCCGGCGCGAACGTCGCCACGACGGTGCGTCCGGCCACGACCGGATCGCCGGGCTCCAACTCGATCCGCTCGACGCGTCCCGCGACGGGCGCCGAGACGGTGTAGCGATCGTGGACGCGCGTCTGGCCTTCGTGATCGACGGTCACCTGCAGCGGGCGCCGAGCCACCTCGGCCGTCTCGACGTCCACGGCGCGCGGACGAAACGCCGCGACGAGCAGCGCGGCAATCGCGATGCCGCCAATCGTCCATCCCACGATCCGACGAGTGTGCCTGGCCGATATCGCCATGGTGTGTGCGGCTCCTATTCCCGCGTCTTCAGGGCGCCAATCAAATCCATCCGCTGCAAGCTGCGTCTGACAATGGCCGCCGACACGGCGGCAGCCGCGATCGTCGTCGCGATCGCCAGCGCGTACGTCCGTGGCGTGACGATCAGCGGCAGGCGATAGACGTCCGTGTCGAACGCGATGACCGTCGCGGCGGCGAACGCGTAGCCGGCGAGCGCGCCGAGCGGCAGGGCCGCCGACGTCACGAGCGCCAGCTCGCCGAGCAGCACGTACGCGATCTCGCCGCGCGTGAAGCCGATGACCCTGAGCGTGGCCAGCTCCCAGCCGCGTTCCGACAACGCGACGCGCGCCGTGTTGTAGACGACGCCGAAGGCGATGATCGCGGCGAACAGCACGGTGATCGTGCGCGTGAGGCCGACGCTCTCAGCCAGTGTGTCGTTGAAGCTGTCGATCGCGGTCCGCCGCAGGCCGACGCCCGCGACGCGCGGCGTCTGCTTCAGACGCCGATACAGCTCGTCGAGGCGGCTCGCGTCGACCTCGAGATATGCGCCGGACACGCTGTCGCCCTCGTGCATCAGCGCGTGGAGCGCCGCAAGATTCATATAGGCGTTGGTGCCGAGGTAGTCGTCGGTGAGCCGTTCGACCGGCACGCGCACGTTCGGCCGCCGTCCTTCGAGGACGTCGACGGTCACCATGTCGCCCGCAGACACGTCGAGCAGCGACGCAAGCTTGTGCGACAGCACCAGTCCCTGCGACGGCAGCGTCACGATCCGGTCAGCGCCGCTGACGACGCGGTTGAGCGTGGCGTCGGGCGCGAGCCCCGTGATCGCGACCGATCGCGACCGCGGGCCCGACCGCAGACGCGCGGGCACGGCGCGGAAAGGCTCGGCACGCAGCACGCCTGGCAGACGATCGATCTCGTTCATCGCATCGGCCGACGCCGGCTCGGTGACCGTGACCATGGCGTCGTAACGCTGCGCGACGTCGAACTGCGTGTCGATCATCTGCTGCATCGCGTCGGTCGTGAACGTTCCGACGATGAGCATCGCGGTGCCGAGCGCGATGCCGGCGGCCGAGCACGTCGTTCGCCACGGATGCCGCTGGATGTTGCGAAGCACGATGCGCGTCGGCTGCGACAGCCAGCGCCGCGCGCCGGCGCGCTCGAGCCACGTGACGCGATACGACGCGGACGGCGCCGGACGCATCGCCTCCGCCGGCGGCAGCCGGACGACGCGCCGCGTCGCGCCGAGCGCGCCGATCACCGCCGCGAGCATGGCCACGGACGCGCCGCCGATCGCAACGGGCATGGGCAGCACGTAGTGCAGGTCGGGAAAGTTGAAGAAGTCGGTGTAGAGCGCCGTCAGGCCGCGGCCCATCGCGGCGCCTGCGGCCGTGCCGATCGCGACGCCGCCGATCGCGACGGCGAGCGCCCATTTGACGTACCACCAGCCAATCTCCGCGCTCGAATAGCCGAGCGCCTTGAGCGCGCCAATCTGCTGCCGCTCGACGGCGACCAGCCGCGTGAGCACGACGTTCAGCAGAAAGGCCGCGACCGACAGGAAGATCGCCGGCACGATCCGGCCCATCCCACGGAGCGAGTCGATCTCGCCCTGCAGGAAGAAGTTCGAAAGTTGCTGGCTTCGCGGGATCGCGCCGAGGCCGCCGTACGGATCGAGCAGACGATCGAGCCGCGCGATGACCTCCGGCTCGCTCGCGCCGTGCGCCAGTTGCAGCGACACGTCGTTGAACGCATCGTCCATCTGGAAGGCCGTGCCCAGCGCTTTGCGGCTCATCCACAGGATGCCGAAATGCGCGACGTCGACGATCAGCTCGCCGGGCCGGATCGCATAGACGTACTCGGGCGAGAGCGCGAGGCCGACGATGCGCAGATCGCGGTGGCGTCCGTTGATGAGCGCGCCGATCGCGTCGCCGGCGCGGAGATGGTTGGCGGCCGCGAACGGCTCGCTGACGATCGCCTCGTCGTCGGCGTACGGCTCGACCCAGCGGCCGGCGCGCAGGACCAGATCGTTCAGTGCGGGTCGCCCGACGTCAGGTACTGACACGAGCCGGCCGGCGATCGGCATCGCGTCTCCGGGCACGTCCAGCGTCACGTCGGCGACGACGCGCGTGTCACTGGCGGCCACGCCGGGCAAGCGCGCGATATCGCCGGCCAGCGGGATCGGCGCGCGTGTCAGCGACGCGAACACGTCGGCGAAACGCTGCCGCGCGTAGTAGTCCGACTTCGTGAGATCGAGCGACGCGAACGCGCTCAGCATGAGGACGAACATCGCCACGCCGGCGCCGACCACGAGCGCAATCGCCGCGGCCTGGCTCCGTGTACGCCACAGGTCGCGAACGAGCTTGCGGTCGAGGGTCAGCATGCCAGCCTCACCATGCGATTGACGACACGGGCAGGCGCGTCTCGTTGCGTACCTCACGGACGATGCGGCCGTCCGCCAGCGAGACGACGCGATCGGCCATGCCCGCGATCGCGGCGTTGTGCGTGATGATGACCACGGTCGTGCGAAGCGTGGCGTTGGCGTGGGCGATCGCGTCGAGCACGACCGCGCCGGTCTTGATGTCGAGCGCGCCCGTCGGCTCGTCGCACAGCAGCACGTCCGGCCGCTTCGCCAGCGCGCGCGCGATCGCCACGCGTTGCTGCTCGCCGCCCGAGAGCTGGGCGGGGAAGTGATCCGCGCGTGGCTCCAATCCCACCAGGCGCAGTGCGTCATCCGGCGTCAGCGGATTGGCCGCGATCTCCGTCACCAGGGCCACGTTCTCGCGCGCGGTGAGGCTCGGAATCAGGTTGTAGAACTGGAAGACGAAGCCCACGGCCATCCGACGAAACGCCGTCAGCTCCGCGTCGGACGCCGCCGTCAGATCGCGATCGCGATAGTGGACGGTGCCCGCGCTCGGCGAGTCGAGTCCGCCGAGGATGTTGAGCAGCGTCGACTTGCCGCTGCCCGACGGTCCGAGCAGCACGAGCACTTCGCCGGCGACGACGTCGAGATCCACGCCGCGAAGCGCCTGCACGTCGATTTCGCCCGCGCGATAGACCTTGGTCACGCCCCGCGCCTCGAACAGGTGCGCGTCGGCGGCCGTCACCGGCGCCTCTTCCGGTCGGGCGGCGCGACGAACCGCTCGATCATGTCGAACAGCGTGGTCCCGATCCGATCCATGCCTTCGGGGCCGAGCTCCGCCGCATGCTCGACCGACCAGCGATCCGCGGCCTCGAGCGCTGCGCCGACGACCGCGACGAGCAAGGGCGCCGGCACGTCGGCGCGAACCGCACCGACGCGCTGGCCGCGGCGAATCACGTCGCTGACGTAGGCCATCACGCGCGTGATCTCGTCGGCCACGATCCGGCCGAGCGCCGGAGACGGCGCCGATCCGTAGAACAGCTTGCCGACCGCGATGAGCCAGGGCTGCTGCCCGGCAGCCGCGACCATCTGCTGATAGCGATCGCGGAGCGTGGGCCAGAACGTGGTGCGATCGAGCGCGGCGAGATCGAGTCCATCGGCCGGCAGCACGATCTTCCAGCCTTCCGTGAGGACCGTGGCGTACACGTCGGCCTTGTCGTCGAAGTAGTAGTAGGCCGCGCCCTTGGAGATGCCGGCGGTCTCGATGATGCGATTGAGCGAGGCGCCCTTGAACCCGTGCTCGGCGAACTCGTACGCGGCCGCTTCGAGGATGCGCTGGCGTTTGTCGGCAGGCAGATTGTCGAAACGCGGTCGGGGCATGTCGTAAGACCGACGGGTTAGACCGATCAGTCTAAATGGTAGCGCGGACGAACTCGCGCGGACAAGGCCGCGATCAGCCGAAGCGCGCCCAGATCAAGAGCAGCGCGATGCCCAGCGGCACGAGCGCGACAACGATGGCGGCCACGCCGCCTTTCTCGCTCATCTCCACATGCTTCGCCTGACTTGTGGTCGTGAGGATGAGCGGCTGCTTGCCGGAGCCGCGTGAGATCGTCGTGCGCGTGATTTTGTGGGCTGCGGTGAAGAGCGCGTCCTCGCGCGCGGATATCGCGTCGTCATCCGTGAGAGGACCGGCAGTGTTCGTCTGGGCCGCCGCTCCGTCCGCGTCCTCATCCTCGTCGGGCGCGTCGAACGTGTGCGTGCGAAACTCGCCGAGGGCCAGCAGCGGATCGCCGGCGTAGATGCGTTCTTCCGTGTAGCGGTAGCCGCCGGTCGACGCGACCTCGAGCATCGGCTGGACGGACCCGGTCGGACCGACTTTGGCGGGATTGCGATCGGTGGGCTGCTCGGTCTTGCCGTACCAGCGGCTCTTGTCCGTGGGCGTGACCTCTGCGCGCGCGGGATCGACGACGCAGACGCCCGTGGCATCGCGCAGCAGCATCGGCGCGCCGCTCGTCCATTCGTGAATCGTGACCCACGAGTTCGGCGCATCCGAATGCGACGAATGACGCTGTTGAAACCGTTCGACCGTCGCGTGATACCAGGCGCACGGCCAGTCCGTGAGCGGCGCCGTCACGGCCGGTCCGGCGACCGCCTCGATCGTGCCTTCGAGCTCGCGATAGCCGTCGGTCGTGAGGCCGATCGGCGACGTCGGCGTCGCCTTGACCAACGCCGCGCGTTTGCGCGCGGTGAGGCCGGCCACGATTGCGAGCACAGCCATGGCGACGAAGAACAGCACGATGACGATGAAGACGCCCAGAGGCAGATCGGCGATCATGGGGCGCCGAGTATAGCGCGTGCGCGCAGCGGTGCGCCGGATAGCCGCGCCGTGCCGCGAATGGCACACTAGGCGCATTCGATGCGCGGTCCACACACATTCCGAGCGCTCGGCGACATTCGTCCAGAGCAACTACAACACGCGGCCGATCGACACGATCTCGGTCGTGTCGTGACGGCCGAGCCGTTGGGCGGCGCGTACGGCAACAACCTCGCGCTGACGACGGATCGCGGCGTGTGGGTGCTTCGCGGGATCGTGCCGCCGCTCGATGTGACGACGCTGCGCCGCGAGCGATTCTTCGCGCGCGTCGTGCACGAGCGGTCGACCGTCGCCTCGCCGTGGCCGTATCTGATCGACGAGGCGTCCGACATCTTCGGATGGCCGTACGCCGTCATGCCGCGTTTGTCCGGCCACGTGCTGCACTTCGGGCTCGACATCCGTTGGCCCCGCATCGGAGCTGCGCTCGGACGCATCGTCGCGGATCTGCATCGCATCACGTTTCTACACGTCGGCGAATGGGACGCCGATCGCGATGTCATCGTCGCGCCGGACGTGCCGTGGGCGGACTGGTTTCTCGCGCGCGTGCAGCGGCTCCAGAACCGCGTCGCCGAGACGTCATCGCTGGACGCGGAAAGCGCGTACTGGGTCGACGATCTCGTCAGCGCCGGGAGCGCCGCTATCGGCGCATTCGATCCGACGTATGTGCACGGCGATCTCGGCATCGGCAATTTCGTCGGCGACACGACGCCGGCGGGATTCGCGTTCACGGGCGTGTTCGATCTCGGAGGCGGTTACGCGGGCGATCCCGACGAGGACCTGGCGATTCCCCTCTGGTGGCCGCTCTACTGGCGCAACGTCGACGCCGCGCGCGCATTTTTCGACAGCTATCGCGCCGAACATCCTGCACGCCCAGGCGAGGCCGCCCGCCTTCGCGCGTACGTGGCGATCAGTCTTCTTTCAAACTGGGAAGCCGGTCATCGCCAGGGACACGATTGGTACGGCGGCTGCGCGACGTTCCGCGAATGGGCGGGGCCGTTGCTCGAGCGGGTGGAGGAGATCGTGAGATAGAGCGTGTCGCGCGCGTCGTGGCTATGGAGCGCCAGGCGTGTCACGCAATGGCAGTAGTCTCGCCCGCGTCCCGCCGTCGTCAATTGCCAAGAGCGCGCCTCGTTCGATGTTCGTCCGATGTGTGTCGATCGCGCGGGCAACGATACTGACCGTTTCGTCGGACAGGAGATCCTGCGTCCGGATTTGTACGACGCTCGGCGTGGCTTCTGCGCTGGCGGCAAGAATCGCTGAAAAGTCGAGATCGTGGGTGACGACGACCATGCCGTACGCACGCGCGTAGGCAAGAATCTCGTGGTCCGTTGCCGTGATAGCGCCGAGAGCTCGACCAATGAGCCGCCTCAAAGCCCAGGAGCACGAGACGATCCACCCAGCTGGGCGAGAGATTCATGTCGACGAGCAGCTTCACGGCTGGCCAAGCGGGACTTCGATCTCTTCAGCCCGCCATGCGGCGTAGGACAGGGCCTGGGCAATGTCGTCGAGCTCGAGGTATGGATATTCGCGGAGGATTTCGTCGTGAGTCCGTCCAGAGGCCACGAGACCGACCACCATGCCTACGGTCACCCGCATGCCACGGATGCAGGGTTTGCCACCCATGACGCGCGGATCGCGTGTAATGCGGTTGAGTGTCGGCATCTCGTACTCGCGATCGACATTGTGGACGATCTTGTCTGAGGCGCCAAGGCCGCATCGTTGAACTCCCTCGTGCCACACGCTGTGGCCGAGAGCGCTGTCGCGTGGAAATCGACAGGATTCACCATGGAGGCGTGGAGGACGTGGAGGCGGCGCGCCAGGTCGCAATCGTCTACCCTCCATGTTCTCCATGGCTCCACGGTGAGCTACGGACGCCCGAGCGTCCGCAGCACGGCTGCATTCAGCGTGACGCCGGTCTGTTCCTGCCACGCGATCGCCGGTTCGGCGAAGTAGCGCGCCGTATTCTTCGCACCCCAGTCGTTCGTCGCGACGCGATACGTTTTCGCGTCGTCGATCGTCGTGGGGCCGTCGGCGACGTTGAACTCGCCACCGCGTTGTTCGAACGGCGTGTCCGCGTCCTGATTCGCGGCCGCGAGCAATCGGCGCAAGCGCGCGCCGTCGACCGTCGCCGTGAAGATCGCGCCGTCGAAACGCACGCACGTGTCGAACGCCACGCGTGAGACGTCGCCGGCTGGCAGTCCGCCGCCGAAGGTCGTGTTGCCGATGAACGCGGCGTCCACGCCGACGCTGCGCCGTAGCGCGTTGACGGCTGCACGCGCGGCTTCGGCTGGTGCGAGCGCGTCGGGGACGTGCGCGACGACTTCGCGATCCGCGGGCGTCAGATACTTCGCCTCGGTCTCGCGAATCAACCTCGCGAGATCCGGATCGGCCGGCGCGTCGCTTGCGATCAGCATCTGCTCGACGTCCCATCGCATCGCGCCAGATCCATCGGCATGCAGCCATGCCAGCGTGAGGAACGCATTCCACGATCCCGAGTGGACGTAGACGGTTCGTCCGAACGTTTGTACGAATCGCAGATGATCGTGTGCGCCAGCGAAGAGCGTTCCGTCGGGCACGAGCGGCAGGATTCCGCGGTCGGCCTTCAGCCCCGCGTGGCTCAGCACGATCTTGATCGGGGCTGCATCGAGCAGCGTGGGCAGATGCGCACGCGCCCATGCGACGGGATCGGCGAGCAGCAGCGATGGCCGTACGGCCTCGCGATACGTCGACAGATCGTTCGTCGCGACGCCCGCGACGACCGCCTCGCGCGCACCGAGCGCGAGACGCACCGATGCCGACGCGGCGGGCTGGCCGGTGTCGCGCTCGGCGATGTTGGTGACGACGCGCGCGCCGGTGGACTGGATGCGCGCGACGGTCTCCGCGAGGCCGTTGAACTCCGTCTCGTGATTGCCGAGATTGACGACCGTCGGCGCGCGTTTCGCCAGAGCCGTGAACATCGCGAAGTCCACGGCTCCGGCGCTACGGCGCGCGACGACGTTGCCGTATTCGAGCGTGTCGCCGTCGAGCAGGATCGCGATCGGCACGCCGGGATGATCGGCTTTCAGCCGATCGACGGCCGCGACGACCTGCGCGGTTCGCTCGTACGCCGAGTGCTGATCGCCGGCGATGATCACCAGCGCCTCGGGCGCGTCGGCGCGCGGAGAGCGCGGCGACGACACGACAAGGACAGACATCAGGGCCGCCGCGAGACATGCTCTCATCGCGCACTGATTGTCACGCGATTCGCCGCCTTGCGAAAGTCCCCGATCGTGTTCGCCCTCAGGCGTGCGACTGCCGGCGCGTCTGTTTCAGGTAGCGTCCGGCCTTCTCGAGCGCGATCGACTCGGCTTCCTCGCGCGTCGCGCCCTCGGCGCGCGCAAAGCGCGCACCGGGGTCGACGTTGTCGATCGCACAGTAATAGCGATCGCCGACGCGGTAGGACACGATGTTGATCGGCCAGCCGTTCAGCTCCCGCTTGGTCTCGCGAAACTCCTCGCTCCGCAGCGTGTCATTCGACGTCATCACTCGTCCTTCGCTCATTTTTCCACCGGTGCGCCGACCAGGTTGCCCCATTCGGTCCACGATCCGTCGTAGTTCTTGACGTTCTTGAACCCGAGCAGATACTTCAGCACGAACCACGTGTGGCTCGATCGCTCGCCGATGCGGCAGTAGGCGATGACGTTCTTGTCCGCCGTGACGCCCTGCGCGCCGTACAGCGCCGCGAGCTCGTCGCGGCTCTTGAACGTGCCGTCCTCGTTGGCGGCCTTGCCCCACGGGATGTTCTTCGCACCGGGGATGTGTCCGCCGCGCTGTGCCGTTTCTGGCAGTCCGGGCGGCGCGAGAATCTCGCCGGTGAACTCCTGCGGGCCGCGCACGTCGACGAGCACGGTGTCGCTGCGCTTGTACACCTGCTGCACGTCGGGCAGCAGCGCGCGAATCGACAGGTCCGGTGCCTGCGCGGTGTACGTCGTCGGCGTTGGCGCGGCGGCCTTCGTGTCGAGCTCGCGTCCTTCCGCCAGCCACTTCTTGCGGCCGCCGTCGACGATCTTCACGTCGCGATGGCCGTAGATCTTGAGCTGCCAGAAGGCCCACGCCGCGAACCAGTTGTTGTTGTCGCCGTAGAGCACGATCGTGGTCTCCGGCGTGATGCCGGATCGCCCGAGCAGCGCTTCGAGCTTGTCCTTCGGCAGGATGTCGCGCACCACCGGATCGGCCAGCTGCGTCGTCCAGTTCCAGCCGACCGCGTTAGGGACGTGCCCTTGATCGTACGCCGTCGTGTCGACGTCGACTTCCACGAACCGGACGTGCGGATCGTGAAGATGCTGCGATACCCAGTCGGTCGTCACGACCACATCGGAATTACTCGTCGTTGCCATTCCTACCTCCGTTGATGAATTCGATTGGACACGTTGCGGAACTCGCCGCGCGTGGCGGCCGAACCTCGAGGTTCGGCCTTCCGAATAGCTCAAATGATCGAACGCCCGGGAGCTCAGCGCTCGGCATTCGACAGTCGAAAAAAGATCAGGAGATCGAGGTGTCCCGGACGGGAGCCTACACCGGCCGGGACGTGGTACAGCCGCAACAGCGCGTGTGCGCAAGTGGCTTGGCCAGTGGCCGCGTCCCGTGGTGGAGAAAATCGCGCATGGCGATGGAAGCCCAGCCTATCGCAAATGCCCGCGATCGGGCGAATCGTTGAAATGCCGTCCTTCGGTGACGGCGGTGACGTGGCCGGCGCGAATGACGAAGTCCCCAAAGGGCTCGCCGGGCTCGCGCTCGGCCGCGTAGTGCGCGAACAGCCGATCGAGGGCCTCGACGAGGGCGGGCTCGCCGGCGTTTTCGAGATACAGGCGGTTCAAGCGCTGTCCGTGCGCGCCGCCGCCGATGTAAAGGTTGTATTTGCCGGGCGCGCGGCCGGTCAGCGCAATCTCTGCGATGTACGGCCGCGAGCAGCCGTTCGGGCAGCCGCTCATGCGGATCGTGATGGGCTGTGATTCGAGACCATGCTTCGCGAGGCTCGCTTCGAGCGTCGTCAACAGCGACGGCAGATAGCGCTCGCTTTCGGCCATCGCGAGCCCGCACGTCGGCAAGGCCACGCAGGCCATCGCGTTCAGTCGCAGCGTGCTGCGCGTATTCAGCGCGAGCAGGCCGTACTCGTGCGCGAGCGCATCAATCGACGCGCGCGCGTCCGGCGTGACGCCGGCCACGATCAGATTCTGATTCGGCGTCAGACGGAACGTCCCGGTATGAGCCTGCGCGAGCGCGCGTAGACCGTCCATCAGCCGCACGTCGCCGTTCGTGACGCGCCCGTTCTCGATGAAGAGCGTGAGGTGATCGCGGCCATCCCGGCCGTGGACCCAGCCGATCGGGTCCGCGTTCGACGTGAAGTGGAACGGCCGCGCGGGTTGCAGCGGCCAGCCGAGCCGTGCTTCGATCTCGCCGACGATCCAGTCGAGACCTTTGTCGTCGATCGTGTACTTGAACCGCGCGTGCCCGCGATCGACGCGATCGCCGTAGTCGCGCTGCACGCTCATGACGGCGTCGATGACCTCGATCACGCGGTCAGCGGGTACGAAGCCGATCACGTCGGCGAGCCGCGGATACGTGTGCGGCGCCGAGTCGGTGCGGCCCATGCCGCCGCCGATCGCGACGTCGAAGCCGGCGAGCCGGCCGTCCTGCTCGATGGCGATGAAGCCCAGGTCCTGTGCGTAGACGTCGATGTCGTTCGATGGCGGCAGCACGAAGCCGATCTTGAACTTGCGCGGCATGTACGTCGCGCCGTAGAACGGCTCTTCGGGATCGGACGAGGCGACGCGCTCGTCGCCGTACCAGATCTCGTGATACGCGCGCGTTTTGGGAATCGCGTGCTGGCTCGCGCGTGTCGCCCAGTCGTAGATCTCCGTGTGCAGCGGCGAGACGTCGGGATTGACGGAGCACATCACGCCGCGCGAGTCGTCACCACACGCAGCGATCGTGTCGAGCAGCACGTCGTGCAGGCCCTGAATCGTGTCGCGCAGATGGTGCTTCAGCACCCAGTGGAACTGGATCGTCTGGCGTGTCGTGATTCGCAGCGTGTCGTGGCCGTGCGCGCGCGCCAACTCGTCGAGCTTCAGCCACTGCGCCGGCGTGCACACGCCGCCCGGCAGCCGGACGCGCACCATGAACATGTACGCGGGCTCGAGCTTCTGCCGCCGCCGCTCGTCGCGGAGATCGCGATCGTCCTGCTGATAGACGCCGTGGAACTTGAGCAGCTTCGGACCGGTGCCGGGCACGGCGCCGGTGATGCGATCGAGCAAGCCCGTGGCGATCGTGCCGCGCAGCTGCCGGCTCTCGGCTTTGAGCGTCTCGTCGGGACCGAGCGTGTCGAGCGGCTGGGACCGGTCGCGGCTGCGATCGACGGGGGAATGCGGCGTGATCATGGCCGGCTAATAGACGTCGCGCTGATAGCGGTGCGCGTGCTGCAACTGACGGAGATAGTCGACCGCGGCGTCGCGATCGCGCTGGCCGGCGCACTCGACGATCGCCGTCAGCGCTTCGTCGACATCGGGCGCCATCCGGCTCGCGTCCCCGCACACGTAGACGTGCGCGCCGTCTTCGAGCCATGCGAAGATCTCGCGCGCGTGCTCGACGAGGCGATGTTGCACGTACGCCTTGTCGCGGCCATCGCGCGAGAACGCGACGTCCATGCGCGTCAGCACGCCGCGCTTGAGCAGATCCTGCCACTCGGTTTGATAGAGGAAGTCCGTGCGGAAGTGCCGATCGCCGAACACGAGCCACGATCGGCCTCTCGCGCCGCGCGCCTCACGTTCCTGCAGAAACGCCCGATATGGCGCGACGCCCGTACCCGCACCAATCATCACGATCGGCACGTCATCGTCTGGCAGCCGGAAATGCGGATTGGCCTGGACGTACACCGGCAGCGTGTCGCCTGGCGCGCAGCGATCGGCGAGATGGCCCGACGCGACGCCGCTGCGCTCGCGCTCGTGCAGCGTGTAGCGCACGACGGACACAAGGAGATGCACTTCGTCGGGAATGGCCGTTCGGCTCGATGCGATCGAATACAAACGTGGCGTGAGCGGACGAAGCGCCGCAAGGAGCGCGTCGACGGCCACGCCGGGAGCGGGGTAGCGCCGCACGACGTCGACGATGTGATGCGTGCGCTGCAGCGCGGCGCGCTCCGCGGCGGCGGACGCGGCGGTCAGCCGCTTGAGATCGGTAGCTGACGTGAGCGTGGCCCACGCGTCGAGGAACCGCGGCGTGATAGTCGTGATCTCGTAATCGCTTTCGAGCGCGTCCGCCAGCGTCGTCTTGCGCTTCGCCGCCGTCACGGGCGTATCGGGCGACAGCGCGAGCGTGTCGAGCAGATCGCGGACGAGCCGCGGATCGTTGCGCACCACCACGCCGAGCGCGTCGCCAGGGGAGAACGTCAGCGCGCCCGCGTCGACCGACAACTCGATGTGACGCGTCTCCTTGGTCGATCCGCGTCCAGTCAGGACCAGATTGTCTGCAACGGTGACTTCGAGCGGGTGTTGCCGATCGATAGTGGGCGCCGCCGGCAACGGTGACGTCGCTTGGGGAGCGTGTGCGACGTCGCTGTCACCAGACGACGAGACGAGCGCGGCGAGCACGGTGTCGGTCCACGCCGCGGCGGGAGCATCGAAGTCGACGTCGCAATCCACTCGCGCGCAGATCTGCGCCGCACCGAGTCCTTCCAGCCGGCGATCGAGCCGGTTGCCGGCTTCGCAGAAATGCTCGTAGGACGAATCGCCGAGCGCGAGCACGGCGTAGCGCAGATGTGGCAGACGCGGCGCCTTGCGGCCTTCGAGGAACTCGAAGAACGACGCGGCCGACTGCGGCGGATCGCCGTCGCCGTGCGTGCTCGTGATGACGAGCAGGTCCTGCTCGTCTTTGAGGCGCCTCGGGACGTACTCCGCCATGTCGACGATCGCGGGCGACAGGTCGAGCGCGGCGGCGCGGCCCGCAAGCGCGCGGGCCAGGGCCGTGCTGTTGCCGGTCTCGCTGCCGTAGAGAATCGTCAGCGTGCGCGTGGGCGTCTGCGGGCCCGGCGCGTCGGTTGGTGGCGCCTCAGCAACCGCGCTGGTGCCGACGTGACTGAGCGCAAACAGATAGCCGCTCGCCCAGAGCGCCTGTGAGGCGGTCAGCGATCCGGCCAGCGCCTGCAACGCGTTCCATTGACTGCCGGTCAGGACCGCTGGCCGCGAGGAAGAAGAGGAAGTAGGCTCGTCGACGACGTGGGTCACGCTGCTGGAGCGATCGTGTCATCCCGCTCCGCGTGCCGACAAACGAATGTTCTTGTGGATCGAACCAGGATTTTTTGAGGACACGAGATGGACATCGACCAGGCCCGCACGTTTCTCGCCATCGTGGCGCATGGCAGTTTCGCGTCGGCGGGCGAGCAGCTGCACCTCACGCAAACGGCGGTTAGCGCCAGAATCCGCACGCTCGAGGATCAGCTGGATACGCGGCTGTTCGTGCGCGACAAATCGGGTGCGCGATTGACGGCCGCTGGCGAGCGGTTCGTGCGCTACGCGACGGCGCTCGTCAAGGTGTGGGAGGACGCGCGGCAGCAGGTGGCGCTGCCCATCGGCCGCGCGCAGTTCGTGGGCATTGGCGGCGAGCCGAGCCTGTGGCATCCGCTGCTGACCGACTGGCTGCTGTGGATGCACCGTCAGTGCCCGGACGTCGCGGTCCGCGTCGAAGTCGAGATCGCCGATCGTCTGATCGAGCGTATCCAGGACGGCACGCTCGATCTCGCCGTCGTCTACGGTCCACCGCAACGATCCAATCTCGTCGTCGAGCTGCTGCTGGAAGAGAAGCTGGTGATGGTGACGACCGATCCGAGCGGCCACTGGCAGCCCGAGACGTACGTGCACGTCGATTGGGGCAGTGGATTCACGGCGAGCAGCCGCGCGGCGTTCTCCGAGCTCGGCAGCCCAGCCCTCTCCGTCTCGCTCGGCCCGCTGGCGCTGCTGTATCTGCAGGCGGCGGGCGGGTCCGGCTACTTTCGATCCAGCGCGGTGCAGGAGCTCATCGAGCAGAACAAGCTTTTCAGAGTGTCCGGCGCGCCGGAGTTCTCGCACTCGATCTATGCGGTGTATCCGCCGCGTACCGCGGACGAGACGCTCGGTCGCGTCCGTGCGGGCTTGCGTGCGTGTGTGCCGGGACGAGCGTCGTAAGGAAAATGCACCGGGCGGCCACGAGGGCCGCCCCTACACCGGCTTCGGGCCACAGGCTTCGGGCTACCGAGCCGTAGGGGCGGCCCTTGTGGCCGCCCGGTGGAAGCGATCCGTGCGCTACTGCTGTGCGAGCGTGCCTTCGTAGGGGATGACCTGTCCGCCCACGATCGTGATGTCGAACGACGCGGTCATGAAGCCGTCCGCGCGCAGGTCCACGTGATGGCGGCCGACCGGCAGCGTCAGCGGCATCTGATCCGGGGCGAAGTCCTCGGCCGTGCCGACATACTGGCCGTCGAGGAACACCGCCGCATCCATCGGATCGATGTTGAAGCTGAGCCCGCCGACGCGGCTGTAGTAGGCGCTCGTGTTACCCGCGACGTAGCCCGGCGCCACCGCGACGTCGAAGTTGTACGGCGCGTACGGGTCGTAGTAGGTGAACGGATACGGCACGCCATAGCCGACGCTCAGCCCGAAGCTGAACGCGAAGCGCGGGCGGAACGCATAGTACGGCCGCACGAACACCGGCCGGCGCGAGACGTACGGACGCCCATAGCTGCGGTACGGCGTGTAGCGCGGCGCGACGTACGGCCGCGGCACGGCGTAGCTGCGGACGTTCGGGCGCGAGTCGTAGACGCGCGGCGCCTCGCGGCGCGGTTGCGCGTGCGGAACGTTGTTGAATCGGGCCGGCGGTGCGGCCTGCGGGCGAACGGCCGGCGGCCGCGAGGCGTTCGGTGCCGTTCTGCGCTCGACCTGCGGCGCCGGACGCGAGGCCGGGGCGCGCTGTTCGGATCGCGGCGCGGCGCGGCGATGCTCATCGTTCTGGCCGCGTTGCGCCGCCGCCGGCGTCGCCAAGCCGATCGTCAGGGCAAGAGCGGCCGGCGCCAGGATCAAAGTGCGGGATGTCGAGAACATATGAGCCTCCGTGCGGTCCCTCTCGTGGCGGGGACACTTTCAAATCGTTCACGCTTCATATGGGCAAGGCCGATGCCAGATTTCATGTTCGAGAGAGGTCGAAAACAGGCGGAAAATCGCCACGCTCGCAACCGAGGCGCGCGAGGTGTCCTCAAATGAGGGCTTATCGTGGCTTCTTGAGTGAAGCGCGCGACCGCGGCGGGCGCCTCGTCACGATCGTCTCGCCGCGCGCCAGCGTTTCGACGAGCGACGCGATTTTCCGTGCGCGGCCGTCGGGCGTTTTCATGTTGTTCGTGCGAAAAGCGAGTGAGAAAAGATTCTGGCGATCGAGCGTGTCGAACGTCTGCTGCGCGCGAGGATTGGCGGCGATGGCCGCGCGGAGATCGTCAGGGATCGTCGCCGCGCTCGCGTGGCGCATCGGCGCATAGGCGTTGTGCCAGCGGCCGTCGGCTTTGGCCGCCTCGATCTGCTTGTGTCCGGACGGCTGCATGCGGCCGGCCTTCGTCAGCCGCGCGACGTGCTCCTGGTTGTTCTGACTCCAGATGCTGCGCGCGCGCCGCGGCGTGTACCGCTGCAGGAACGACTCGTCATCGAACGGCTTGCGCACGCCGTCGATCCAGCCCCAGCACAGCACGACGTCCAGCGCCTGTGCGGGCGTGATCGTCGGCCGCCCCGAACGTTTTTTGTAGATCCGCAGCCAGATCTCCGTCACGCGCGCGTGATTCACGCGCAGCCACGCCTCGAACGCGGCCTCCGTCTTGAAGGCTTTGATCGCCTTGGGATCGGGAACGACCGGAGCCATGCGCGGAGGTACTGTCGCACAGTCCAGGCGGGAGATCACTCGTCGTGTAGCACTTGCGCCAGATCGACGCGCGCGGCGGCGAGCGCGGGACGCAGCGTGACGAGCACGGCGAGCACAACGATGAGTGCGGCGACGCTGAGGGTGACGAGCGGATCGAACGGCTCGACTTGAAAGAGGAAGGCGCGAATCGTGCCGGCGCCCAGCCACGAGAGTCCGAAGCCGAGCAACAGACCCGCGCCGACGAGACGGAACGTCTCGGAGAAGAGCAGCATCTTCAAATGGCCGTCTGGCGCGCCGAGCGCGGCGCGGATGCCCATCTCGCGCCGGCGCAGCGTGGCCATCGACTCGACGAGCACGTAGGTGCCGAACACGCTCAAGAGCAGCGCGATCGCGCCGAGCGCGCCCATGACGGTCGCGCCGAAGCGCTGCGGCGCCATGTCGTCGAGGATCCATTCGTCGATGGTGCTCATGGACTTCAGGCGGATCTGTGGATCGATGTCGCGAACGGCTGCAGTAAGGAGGGCTCTCGCATCAGCCGCGTCGTGTGTGGCTCGAACGAAGAGCTTCGGACCTGGGGCGCCAGGATACGTTGGCAGGGGCGGCGCCTGCGCAAGAGGCATGTACCAACCGAGCGGCTTCGTCCCGGCCGGTGAGAAGACGAGATCCGGCACGACGCCGACGACCTCGGCTGAGGTGGAGTCGTGGCCGATGCGGTGTCCGATCGGATGGCCGTCGCCGTCGATGATCTTCGCCAATGACGCCGTGACGACCGCCACGGGTGGCGCGCCGATGCGATCGCTCGTCGTGAAGGCGCGGCCCATCGAGATTGGCAGGCCGATCGTGCTGAAATACTGGCTATCGATCCAAGCGGGAGACGCAAAGCTGGGCAACTCGATCGTCGTGCCGTCGACCTGGATTCGCTTGTACGCCTCCCAGGACTCCGAGACGCCGACCGACGCGATGGCGGGTTGATGGGCGAGCCGCTCGCGAAGCACATCGACGAAAGCCCATTCCCGTGCGGCGTCGTATCCATAGCCCGGAAGCGGCAGATCCACACGGAACAGCCGGCTCGTGTCGATGCCGGGATTGAGCGAGAGCGCACGCACGACGCTGCGCGCGAACAGGCCCGCGCCCGTCACGAGCACGAGCGTGACCGCGACTTGCGCGGTGACGAGTGCCGCACGCGAGCCTCGGCGCGTCATGCGCGACGTGGCACCGGCGTGCGAGCGCAGCGCGTCGCCGGGATCGCGGCGAAGGCCGAATGCGCTGGACACGAGCGCCATCAACAGGACGCTCGCGATGCCGGCGACGGCGACGCCCGCGAGGACGCGGCCATCGATCGTCAGGTCGAGTTGATTGACGCCGATGCCGCCCGGCAGCTGAAACGTGCCGAGCCCCGCGAACAGCATCTGACTGACCGGCAGCGACAAAGCGGCGCCCGCCACCGCAAGCAGGAGGCCTTCGATCGCGATCCCGGCTGCGACGCGCGCACGCGAGGCGCCGAGCGCGAGGCACATCGCCAACTCGCCGCGCCGCGCGTCGGTCCGCAGCACGAGCAGCATGCCGACGGTGACGCTGCCGATCGCCAGGAGCATCGCGACCGTCGCGCCGAGTAGCCGGCTGAATTGCGTGACGGTCACGCGCGACGTTGGATTGAGCGCGGCGGTTTCGACGCCATTGAGCACGAACGTCTTCTTGTTGTCGGGATCGAGCTGTAAGCCATTCAGCCGCTCCTCCATTTGCGCTGTCGTCATGCCGTCGGGCAGCCGTGCGACAGGCGTAATCCACCACAAGACCGGACGAGCGCCGAACAGATTGGGATAGGTCTCGACTTGGTCGATCGCGTGCAACGGCAGGATGAGATCCGGCGTACGTCCGACCTCGAGACCACGAAATGCGCGCGGTGCGACACCGACGATCGTCACGGCGCGGTCGCGCATGTGAATGACACGTCCGACGACGTTGGCATCAGAAGCGAACTGACCGCGCCAAAGCCGATCGGACAGCACGGCGACGAGCGGAGCGCCGCGGCGATCGTCGCGCTCACCAAAGAAACGGCCAAGCGACATCCGCACGCCGAGCACATCGAACAGGTCGTGGCTCGCGTAGATCACTCTGATTCGGCGCTCGTCGTCCCCGGTCGAAATCGTCAGCGGTGTCGACGAGCCGATCGCCCCCCACGCCGCGACGTGCATCGGTGCCGCATCACGCAGGGCGACATATTCGGGATAGTTGTAGCCGTCGTCCGTTCGCACCGTGCCTTGTGCGTCTTGTGCGCGATACGCGATGTCCACGATCCGATCGGCCCTGTCCAGCTTCAGCGGATGGAGCAGCACCGCGGACACGAGCGTCCACGTGGCCGCCGCCGCGCCGATCGCGCACGCCAGCGTCGCGACGGACACCAACGACGCGACCGGCTGTTTGCGCAGCCGCCGCATCGCATACCGCACGTCGTCTGTGGCCATCGTGGCGGCTCGTCGGCAGCCGAGACGGAGCGCCCACCACCAGAATCCCCAGATGAGCCGCAGTGCTTCGCGCCAGTACCACAGCGACGCGCGCGCGGCGCCAATGGACGCGACCTGCTCGCCAAATTGCTCATCGAGATCGCCGAGCACGGTCGCGCGCTCGTCCGCCCACACGAATCGCGCGAGCAGCCATTCGGCCAGACGTGGAGGACGATGCGGCGTCATCGCGATGCCTTCAAAGGCTTCAGGCGCGCCGCAGGCGTCTTGTGAATTTCGAAGTTCGCAGTTCGAAATTCAAAGTTGGACGGAGCTTTTTGTACCAGGTGTTCAGCGCCGGCCCACATTTGTACGAAGGCTTCTCGCGCGTCGCGCAACTGCTTCGCGCCCGCCTTCGTGAGCTTGAAATGGCGCTTCGCGCGCCCGCCGCGCTCCGGCGTCGCCTCGCCGAGACGCGACACGAGCAGGCGCTTTTCTTCGAGCCGCCGCAGCGCGATGTAGACGGCGGCCTTCGCGACGTCGCGTCCCGTGCGCCGGCGAATCTCGTTCATGATCTGGACGGAGTAGCTCTCGCCGCCAAGATGCAGCAGCGCGATGAGCACGAAGTGCTCGACGTCACCGAGGGCCGTGCGGGGCATGGGCGCGATCTCCTTTTCCAAGTTCGAAGTTCCAAGTTCCAAGTTCGAAGTTTGGAAGTGCTGTCGTGATTTGAGAAGCATCTATAACTAAATGGCGCGTGTCAAGCTCGCGGGCGCGCCGCGTCCGCATCCGGTTGCCAAACACTCACGGCGATCTCAAGATAGGCCGAGCGGATGACCACGCCACACGCGGCTGATGCCCTCGCGCCACGGACGGAGCCGGATGCGATACCCGACGACGCCGGGCAACAGGGCCTCAGCAGTGACGAGGCCGCCCGGCGGTTGGCGCAACGTGGTCCGAATGCGGTTGTCGATGCCGCGTCGCGACCCGTGTTCCGAGCGCTCGGGAAGCTCTGGGCGCCCATTCCGTGGATGCTCGAAGCGGCGGCCGTCCTCGAGCTTCTGCTGGGCCGGCGCGCAGAAGCGGCGATCATCGCCGGGCTCCTGGGCTTCAACGCCGCGCTCGCGTTCCTGCAGGAGCATCGCGCCCAAGGCACGCTCGACGCGTTGAAGTCGCGGCTCGCGCTCATGGCATCCGTCCGGCGCGACGGCGTCTGGAGGACGGTGGCGGCCGCGGCGCTCGTCGACGGCGACGTCGTGAAGCTGACGCTCGGCGCGATCGTGCCGGCCGACGTTCGACTGCTCGACGGCGATCTGCTCGTCGACGCATCCATGCTGACGGGCGAATCCGTGCCGGTTGAAATCGGCCCGGGAGGACGCACGTATGCCGGCGCGCTCGTGCGGCGCGGCGAAGCGACGGCTGCGGTCACGGCCACCGGGACACGCACGACATTCGGCCGCACCGCGGAGCTGGTGCGCACCGCGCAGGCGCCGAGCTCAGAGGAGCGGGCGATCGTCCGGGTCGTGCGCAACCTGGCGCTGACCAATGGCGTCGTCGTCGTCCTGCTCGTGGCATACGCGCGCGTCATCGCGCTGCCGATCGCGGAGATCCTCCCGCTCGTGCTGACGGCGAGTCTCGCGTCGATCCCGGTGGCGTTGCCGGCCACGTTCACGCTGGCGGGCGCGCTCGCCGCGCGCCGGCTCGCGCGTCACGGCGTGCTGCCCACGCGACTCTCCGCCGTGCACGAGGCTGCCGCCGTGGACGTGTTGTGCACCGACAAGACGGGCACGCTCACGCAGAATCAGCTGAGCGTCGCCGGCGTCCGAGCGGCACCGGGCTTCACCGAGGGGAACGTGCTCGCGTTGGGTGCGCTCGCGAGCTCCGACAGCGAGCTGGACGTCGTTGACGCCGCCGTGCGCGCGGCCGCCATCCGCGAACGCGCCGTGTCGTCGCTCACGCGCACCAGTCTCGTGCCCTTCGATCCGGCCACGAGAGTTGCCGAGGCCGTTGCGGCCGACGCGCAGGGGCGCACGATCCGTGTCGTCAAGGGCGCGTACGCGGCGGTCGGGCCGCGTGCGCCGGCCGCGTCGATGTCGGATGAGGTCCGCGATCTGCAGACGCGAGGATACCGGGTGCTCGCGGTCGCGAGCGCCACGCCAGAGGACGGATGGCGGCTCGTGGGTGTGATCGCGTTGAGCGACGCGCCGAGGAGCGATTCGGCCGGACTGATACGCGAGCTGCATGCCCTGGGCGTCCGGACGATCATGGTCACCGGCGACGCGCCCGAGACGGCGGCGGCAGTCGGCCGCGCCGTGGGGCTGACGGGGCCGGTCTGCCCGCCGGGCACTTCGCTGGCCGACATCGATCCCGGGCAATTCGCGATCTTCGCCGGCGTCCGTCCCGACGACAAATTCGGCCTCGTCCAGACGCTCCAGAGGCGCGGCCATACCGTCGGCATGTGCGGCGACGGCGCGAACGACGCGCCGGCGCTGCGGCAGGCCCAGATGGGCATCGCCGTCGCGACGGCCACGGATGCGGCGAAGTCCGCGGCCGGCCTCGTCCTGACGCAACCGGGGCTTGGCGGCATCGTCGTCTCGATACGGGAAGGACGCGCAACGTTCGAGCGCATCCTGACGTACGCGCTGAACTCGATCCTCAAGAAGATCGTCCAGGTGCTCCTGCTGGCCGTCGGCCTCGTGCTGACGGCGCACGCGATCCTCACGCCATTGCAGATGGTGATTGTGATGGTCACGAATGACTTCCTCACGATGTCGCTGGTCACCGAGCGCGTGTCGCCGGCCGACGGGCCGGGCCGGTGGCGTGTGCGTGCGCTCACCATCGCCGGCATCGTGTTCGGCCTCTGCGACCTGGCCTTCTGCTCGCTCGTTCTCGCGGCCGGCGAGCTCGGCCTGCAATTGGGGCCGGCGCAGCTGCGGACGGTGGCGTTCGTCGCGCTCGTGACCGGCAGCCAGGCCGTGCTCTATTGCGTTCGCGATCGACGCCGGCGATGGTCGCGGCCGGGCGCGTGGCTCGTCGCTTCGTCGTGCGTCGATCTCGGAATCGTGTCGACGCTGGCGATCCGCGGCATCGCGATGCCGCCGCTGCCGGGGACGCTGGTCCTGGAGATCTTCGCGGCGGCGCTCGTCTTCGGCGTCGTCATGACGCTGGGCAAGCGGCCGCTATTCGCGCTCACGGGCCTGACGCCGCCGAGCACGGGCCCATCCGCGCCGGGTGCGGGATAATCTCCTCGCCATGGATCGCGAGAGGCTTCGACCGGACGTGACCGACGGCGTGTCCACCGTGCACGTCGTCTTCGGCTCGGGTCAGGTGGGCTATTTGCTCGCCGAGCGCCTCGTCGCGCTCGGCCATCGCGTGCGCGTCGTCAAACGATCGGCGGGCGGTGCGCCGGGCGGGTGCGAGGTCCACGCCGGCGACGCCGCGGATCGCGCGTTCTGCATCGCCGCGGCGGCCGGTGCGGCCACCGTCTATCACTGCATGAACCCGCCGTACGTCACGCGCGTGTGGGCGGATCTCGTGCCGCGCTACATGGACAATCTGATCGAGGCCGCGTCGCGCGCCGGCGCGCGGCTCGTCGTGCTCGACAACGTCTATATGCTCGGCCGGCCGAACGGCCATCCGCTCACCGAAGACACGCCGATGAGCCCGTGCAGCCGCAAGGGCGAGATCCGTGCGCACGTGGCGTCGCGGCTCTTCGACGCGCATCGCCGCGGCGACGTGCGCGCGACGACCGGCCGCGCGTCCGACTTCTACGGTCCGCGCGGCACGCTCACGGGCCTCGGCGATTTCTTCTGGCCGCGCGCGCTGGCGGGGAAGACGTCGTACTCGCCGTTCAGCCTCGACGCGATTCACACGTACCACTACATCCCCGACGTCGCCGCGGGACTCGCCACGCTCGGCACCGCGGATGACGATGTGTTCGGCGGAGCGTGGATGCTGCCGTGCGCGCCCGCCGAGACGCTGCGCGCGCTGGTGCGCCGCATGGCCGACGCGCTCGGGCGCGACATCCCCGTCGCGCAGGTGCCGCGCTGGATCATCTCGGCCGCAGGCACGTTCGTGCCGATCATGCGCGAGATGCGCGAGATGCTCTACCAGTGGGACGAGCCGTTCATCGTCGACGACCGCCGGTTCCGCGAGCGATTCGGCGCGGCGCCGGCGGACGTCAATCGTGCGGCCGCGGACACCGTCGCGTGGGCGCGAACGCATTACGGCGCAGCCGCGTCCGTCTGAGCGGCGATGGCATTTAGAATTGACAGGGACGCCCGGGCGCGTCCGTTCGGCGTTCGGCGATGATGCACGTTCGATGACGGTTCTGACGTTCACGGCGGCGGTGGGAGCGGCTTCGGTTGCGGCCGGCTTCCTCGGTGCGTTGACCGGCCTCGGCGGAGGCGTCGTCATCGTGCCGCTGCTCGTGCTCGTATTCCACGTCGACATCCACTACGCGATTGGCGCGTCGCTCGTCTCGGTGATTGCGACCTCGTCCGGCGCGGCGGCCGCGTACGTGCGCGACGGCTATTCGAACGTGCGCGCCGGTATGTTTCTCGAGATTGCCACGACCGTCGGCGCCCTGTCCGGCGCGCTGATCGCGACGAGCGTGCCGGCCAGCGGCCTTGCCGTCGTGTTCGGCTGTGTGCTGCTGTACTCGGCATTCGTGTCCGGCCATCGCGCCGATCCCGTGGACGCCGACGCGCCGCCCGATCGCTGGGGCGCGCTGCTGCGGCTGGACTCCGTCTATCCGACGCCCGCGGGGCTGCAGGCGTATCGCGTCCAGCGCGTGCCGGCCGGATTCGGTCTGATGTACGTCGCCGGCATTCTCTCCGGCCTGCTCGGCATCGGATCCGGCGCGGTCAAAGTCCTCGCGATGGACTGGGCCATGCGTCTGCCGTTCAAGGTGTCCACGACGACGAGCAACTTCATGATTGGCGTCACGGCCGCGGCGAGCGCCGGCGTCTACCTGCACCGCGGCTACATCGATCCGGTGCTCGCGATGCCGGTCGTGCTCGGCGTGCTGGTGGGCGCCACCCAGGGCGCGCGCGTGCTCGAGTCCGCGCCGCCGCGCCGGCTGCGGCACGTCTTCACCTGGGTCATCGTCGCGCTCGCGATCGAGATGCTGATCAACGGATCGATGGGACGGCTCTGATCATGACGCGCCCGTCGAGAGCCGCGGCTGACGAACGGTTCGACATCGCGCTGGCGTACCTGCTCCGGGCCGGCGTCCTGTTGTCCGCGTGCATCGTGCTCTGCGGCGGCGTGCGCGTGCTCATGGCGCACGGGCTCGAGCGGACCGCCTACGACGTCTTTCGCGGGGAGCCGGCGTCGCTGCGGTCGGCCCGCGGCATCGTCGGGCAGGCGATACAGCTGCGAGGCCGCGGTCTGGTGCAGCTGGGATTGCTGCTCCTGATTGCGACGCCGATCGGCCGCGTCGTCTTCTCGGTCGCCGGATTCGCCCGTCAGCGCGACTGGCTGTATGTCGGCATCACGCTCGTCGTGCTCGCGCTGCTCGCCTACAGCCTGATCGGGATGCGCTGATACTCCCACCCGTTCACCAGCCCGCGCGCGTCGTGTTAGGCTCCGTGCACCAATTTTCGGAACGAGGCTGTCTTCCCATGTCCCTGAGAACGTCCGTCGTCCTGTGCTCGTCGGCCGCCGTGATCGCGGCGGCTTTGTATTCCACGGAGGTCGCACCGCGCGCGCAGGCGCCGGCGACGCCAGCGCCGGGCGCGGCGCCCGCCGCACCGCAGGGCGGACGCGGCGGCTTCGGTGCCGGCGCGGCCGACCCGCCGGGCAGCGACTTCGTCAAGCGTCCCGCCGTCGTCCGGCAGACGCCGGAGGCGCAGGAGCAGATGTTCCTGCTGCCGCCCGGCTACAAGATCGAGCCGGTCCTCACCGATCCCGACGTCGAAGATCCCGTCGCCGTCACGTTCGACGGCAACGGCCGCATGTACGTGCTCGAGATGCGGTCCTACATGCGCGACGTCGACGGCAATGGCGCGCTCGATCCGACCAGCCGCATCTCGCGCTGGGAAGACACGGACGGCGACGGCAAGTACGACAAGCACACCGTCTTCGCGGACAACCTCGTGATGCCGCGCATCGCGTTCCCGCTGCAGGACGGCGTCATCCTCGTGCTCGAGACGGACAACCGCGACCTTTACAAGTACACAGACACGGACGGCGACGGCGTCGCGGACAAGAAAGAAGTGTTCTATCCGGGCTACGGCCGCGTGCAGAACCTCGAGTGGCAGCCGGGCGGCATGGTGTGGGCGCTCGACAACTGGATGTACACGACCTACAACCCGTTCCGTCTGCGGCTCGGCCTCGACGGCAAGCTGCGCCGCGAGGAGACGGACTTCAACGGCGGTCAGTGGGGCGAAGCGCAGGACAACTACGGCAAGATCTGGTGGGTCGACGGCGGCGGTGAGACCGGGCCGGTCAACTTCCAGGTGCCGATCCTCTACGGCGCGATCAACGTGCCGGACAACTTCGAGCCGGATTTCCAGGCGCCGTGGGGCGCGTCCGGCGGCATCGCCGACATGCAGGGCGGCATGAACCGCGTGCGGCTGCCGGACGGCGTGCTCAATCACTTCACGGCGGCGGCCGGTCCCGAGATCTATCGCGGCGATCGTCTCCCGTCCGATCTCGTCGGCGATCTCCTCTTCAACGAGCCGGTCGGCCGCATCGTCCGCCGCGCGAAGATCGTCGTGCGCGACGGCCTGACGCAGCTGCAGAACGCGTATCCGAAATCCGAGTTCATCCGCTCGACCGATCCGCTGTTCCGGCCGGTCAACATCGCGAACACGCCCGACGGCACGCTGTACCTGATGGACATGTACCACGGCATCATTCAGGACGCGCAGTTCGTCGGCGGACCGGGATCGTATCTGCGCCGCAAGGTCGCGCAGTACGATCTCGACAAGCAGCACAACATGGGCCGCATCTGGCGCATCACGTACGAGGGGATGACGCCGGATCGCACGCAGCCGCGCATGTACTCGGAGACGCCGGCGCAGCTCGTCGCGCACCTCGCGCATCCGAACGGCTGGTGGCGCGATACGGCGCAGAAGCTGCTCGTGCTGAGGCAGGACAAGTCGGTCGTGCCGGCGCTGAAGACGATGGTCGCGTCGACGAATCAACTGGCGCGCATCCACGCGATGTGGACGCTCGAAGGATTGAGCTCGCTCGACGCGCCGACCGTGCGCACGCTGCTGAAGGACGCCGATCCGAAGATCCGCATCCAGGCGATCCGCGCGAGCGAGTCGCTCTACAAGGCCGGCGACAAGACCTTCGCCGCCGACTATCGCGCGCTGCTCAAGGACACGGACGTCGACGTGTCGATCCAGGCGATGCTCACGATCAACCTGCTGAAGCTCGCCGACGCGCCGGCGATCATCCAGACGATGATCGACACGAGCCCGGCGCGCGGCGTCAAGGAGATCGGCGCGCAGCTGCTGAAGCCGGGCAGCGCGCAGGGCCAGCGGCCGTCGCTCGCGGACTCGGGCACGACGGCGCTCAATCTGTCGACGGCCGATCGCGCCGTGATCGCGCGCGGCGAGTCGTCGTATCGCGAGCTGTGCTTCTCGTGCCACGGCACGGACGGCAAGGGCACGCCGATCGCCGGCGCGCCCGACGGCGCAACGCTCGCGCCGCCGCTCGCCGGCTCGCCGCGCGTGACCGCGCATCGCGACTACATCATCCGCGTGCTGCTCGCCGGCCTGCAGGGACCGGTCAACGACACGTCGTACAACGGCGGCGCCGCGATGGTCTCGATGGCCGGCAATGACGACGCGTGGATCGCGGACGTCGCGTCATTCGTGCGCAACAGCTTCGGCAACAACGCGGGCTTCGTGACGCCGGCCGACGTGGCCGCGGTGCGGAAGGCGATGGGCACGCGACGCACGGCGTGGACGCTGACCGAACTGCTGCCGACGGTGCCGACCGCGCTCGAGAACGCGGACGCGTGGACGCTGACGGCGAGCCACAACGCGGACGCGGCGCCGAACGCGACCGGTGCGACGCCTGGCGCGCGCTGGGATTCCGGCGGGCCGCAGCAGCCGGGGATGTGGCTGCAGATCGAGCTGCCGCAGGTGACGCGGATTTCCGAGGTGCAGATCGACTCGACCGCGCCGCAGCCGCAGTTCGGCCGCGGTGGGCGTGGCGGTCCTGGTGGTCCCGGCGGCCGCGGCCCCGCGGGCCCGGGCGCCGCTGGTCCTGGCGCCGCGCCGGGAGCACCGGCCGCTGGCGGAC
>DASZVJ010000106.1:0-4239 GCA_035547155.1 Vicinamibacterales bacterium | reverse complement strand
GAAGGCACTTGTCAACTTCGAACTTCGAACTTCGCCCCTCGACAAGCTCGGGGCGACGTGAGCAAAGTCGAACGTCGAACTTCGAAATCCCGAGCCGCCGGCGGAGTATGCTTCTCCGACCGGCGGCTGTTCTTTTCGAGCCAGGTTTCGAAGTTCGCAGTTCAAAGTTCACAGTTTTCCCCCATGGATCGCACCCTTCCTCACAACCTCGAAGCCGAGAAGTGCGTGCTCGGCGCGATCCTCATCAACAACCACGCGTTCAATCAGGCGGCCGAGGTCATCGACTCGGGCGATTTCTTCCGCGATGCGCACCGGCGCATCTTCGAGAAGATGGTCAGCCTGACGGATCGATCGCAGCCGGTCGATCTGGTCACGCTGAAGGACGAGCTGGTCAAGACGGGTGAGCTCGAGGATGTGGGCGGGCCGGCGTACATCAGCTCGCTCACCGACGGTGTGCCGCGCTCCGCCAACGTCGAGCACTACGCGCGCATCGTCAAGGAGAAGTCGACGCTGCGGCGGCTGATCCAGTCGGCCACCGAAGTGCTGGGACGCGCGTACGACGCGGAAGAGGACGCCGACAACCTGCTCGACGAAGCCGAGCGATCGATCTTCCAGATCGCCGAGCACCGGATGCGATCCGGGTTCGTGCAGGTCGGCACGCTCGTCGACTCCGGCTATCAGCTCATCGAGCAACTGCAGGCGCAGCGCGGGCTGGTCACCGGCGTACCGAGCGGATTCGTCGATCTCGACGAGATGACGTCCGGCTTTCAGAAGTCGGATCTGGTAATCGTCGCCGCGCGTCCGGCGATGGGCAAGACGAGCTTCGTCCTGAACATGGCGCTCAACAGCGCCACGCAGGCGAACAAGAGCGTCGGCATCTTCAGCCTCGAGATGTCGAAAGAGCAGCTCTTCATGCGCATGCTCACGTCCGAGGCGCGCGTCGACGCGCACCGGTTCCGCGGCGGATTTCTCGGCGAACAGGACTACGGCCGGCTGGTCGAGGCGTTCGCGCGGCTGCACGACGCGAAGGTGTTCATCGACGACACGCCGGGCGTGGGCATCCTCGAGATGCGCGCGAAGTCGCGGCGTCTCAAGCTCGAGCACGGCCTCGACATGCTCATCGTCGACTACCTGCAGCTGATGCAGGGACGCGGGCGTTTCGAGAGCCGGCAGCAGGAGCTGTCGTCGATCTCGCGATCGCTGAAGATTCTCGCGAAGGAGCTCGAGATTCCGATCCTCGCGCTCAGCCAGCTCAGCCGTGCTACCGAGACGCGCAGCGATCACCGGCCGCAGTTATCGGACCTGCGTGAATCGGGCGCGCTCGAGCAGGACGCGGACATCGTGCTGTTCATCTTCCGCGAGGACATGTATCAGGTCGAAGGCGAGCGCAATCCCGAGTCGGAAGGCATGGCCGAGATCATCATCGGCAAGCAGCGCAACGGTCCGACCGGATCGGTGCGGCTCGCGTTCCTCAAGCAGTACACGCGGTTCGAGAACCTGGCGGCTGGCGCGTACGACCGGCAGGCCGGCGAGTGATCCGGCCGACGATTGCCACGGTCGATCTCGACGCGATTCGCGTGAACTGCCGCGCGATCGTGTCGCTCGTCTCGCGTGAGGCCCGCACGGCTTCGTCGCTCGCGCCTGGCGTCATCGCCGTCGTCAAAGCCAACGCCTATGGACACGGCGCGATCGTCGTCGGGCCCGTGTTGCAGGAGGCCGGCGCGTCGATGCTCGCGTGCGCGGACATCGAGGAAGGCATCTCGCTGCGCCAGGCGGGCGTCACGATTCCGATTCTCGTCTTCGGCGCGCTGAGCGTGAGCGAGCTCGATGGCGTCTTCGAGCACGGCCTGACGCCGACGGTGTCGACGCCCGGCGCCGCCCGCGCGCTCGAAGCGCGCGCGGCAGCGCGTGGCGTGACCATCGGCTGTCACTTGAAGATCGACACCGGCATGAATCGTCTCGGCTTCCGCCATGACAACCTGCGGCGGACGATGCCGGAGGTGCTTGGCAGTCCGCATCTGCGGGTGGATGCCGTCTACACGCACTTCGCGACGGCCGACGAGCCCGAATCGCCGTTTCTCGACGAGCAGCGCGCGCGCTTCGAACAGGCGAGTGCCGCGCTCGGCGCGATGGGGCTGCGCGGCGTCAAGCGTCACGCGTGCAATTCGGCTGCGCTCCTGCGCGATGCGCGGCTGTGGCTGGACTTCGTTCGTCCCGGATTGCTGCTCTACGGCATCGTGCCGCCGCCGCTCGCCACGGAGATCGCGCTGCGACCTGCCCTGTCACTGGTCAGTCGTATCGTGGCGGTGAAAGGCGTGCGTGCCGGTGAAGGCACGAGCTACGGCCTGCGGTGGCATGCCGATGGCCCGCGCACGCTCGCGATCGTGCCGGCCGGCTACGCCGACGGCCTCGACACGCGGCTCGGCAATCGCGGAGTCGCGCTGCTCCGCGGCCGGCGTGTGCCGATCGTCGGCGCTGTGTGCATGGACATGTTGATGATCGACGTCACCGGCCTCGACGTCTCGCCCGGCGACGAAGTCGTCTTCATCGGCCGGCAGGGCGACGACGCGATCACCGCCCGTGAAATGGCCGCATCAATCGGCACGATTCCCTGGGAAGTGGTGTGCCGGCTGGGGGCGCGGATCGAGAGAAGATACGAGTCAACTTCGAACTTGGAACTTTGAACTTCGAAACTTGGCTTGGCGGCGGGAGGGGTAGCGGCTACTCGGTGCGCGTGAGGCGTGGGCGTGGCTTACCCGGCTCATTGGCGGCCGTCAGCCGGCGCTGAGCGACCGTAAGGATCGACACGAGCTCGTTCGCCTCACGTAGCAGTGGCGCGATGGTCGCCTGATCGATCAACTCCGTCGCGCACAACAGCCGAAGCCAGTAGACCGTTTCCCGCGCCTCTTTGAGTGCGATGGAGAATTTGGCTGCAATATCGCGCCGGCTTTGACACCCTTTCGCTTCTTCGAGGTTCGCGCCAATCGATGTTCCGGCAGCCAGCACCTGCCGCGCGAGATGTGTTGGAACGCGAGGAATGCGATAGATCGAGAGATAGAGTCGAACAATCGCGCAGCCGAATCGGAACGCTCGATCGTGGAACGGTTCTGGCGGCGCTGGCATGATTCGCGCACTCGATGAAGCAAGGATCGGACCGATGATTTATTTCGAAGTTCGAAGTTCAAAGTTCGAAGTTGGCAGATGAAGTCACCGAAGTCCCTCTTCGTCTGTCAAACCTGCGGCGCGCAGTCGCAGAAATGGCTTGGGCGCTGCGCGGATTGCGGGGCGTGGAACTCGTTTGTCGAAGAGCGTGCGGCGCCGGTCGTCGAAGCGCGCAGTGCGGCGCAGGCGCTCGGTGGCAAGGGCGCGCAGCGCTACGACGAGGTCGACACCGTCGTCGCCGAGCGGCTGGGCACGGGCATCAGCGAGTTCGATCGCGTGCTCGGCGGCGGCATCGTGCCGGGATCGCTCGTGCTGCTGGGCGGTGAGCCGGGCATCGGCAAGTCGACGCTGCTGCTGCAAGCGGCGGCGCACTTCGCGTCGCGTGTCGGGCCCGTGCTGTATTGCTCGGGTGAAGAGTCCGAGCATCAGATCAAAACGCGCGGCGAGCGGTTGGGCGTCGGCGGCCACAACCTTTTTCTGCTCGCCGAGACCTGCATCGAGCGATTGATCGAAGACGTCGAGCGGCTGAAGCCGTCGCTGCTGATCGTCGATTCGATCCAGACGGTTTTTTCGCTGAAAGTGCAGTCTGCGCCGGGCAGCGTGAGCCAGGTGCGGCAGGCCGCGACGGACTTGCTGTTCACCGCGAAGGGTCGCAATCTGCCGACGATTCTCGTCGGGCACGTCACGAAGGATGGCAGCCTCGCCGGTCCCAAGGTGCTCGAGCACGTCGTCGACACCGTGCTGTATTTCGAAGGCGAGCAGCACCATGCGCATCGTGTCGTGCGCGCGGTGAAGAATCGCTTCGGCGCCGTCAGCGAGCTCGGCGTCTTCGAGATGACCGGCGCCGGTCTGCGCGCCGTGCCGAATCCCTCGAAGCTGTTTCTCGCCGAGCGGCCCGCCAACGTGCCGGGATCATCCGTGCTCTGCACGATCGAAGGCTCGCGGCCGATCCTCGTCGAAGTGCAGGCGCTCGTGACGACCGCGACGTACGGCAACGCGCGACGCACGGCCAACGGTCTCGATCCCAATCGTCTCGCGCTCTTGCTCGCGGTGCTCGACAAGCGCGCCGGCCTCGGC
>DASZVJ010000105.1:0-54895 GCA_035547155.1 Vicinamibacterales bacterium | reverse complement strand
GTCCCTCAACCTCCCCCGCCTCCGGTCCTCGCCGCTCCCGCACGCTCACCAAATCAGCAACCAGATCAACGGCAGCCAGAGCTCTTTCGCGTACGGCACCGGCCGATCGTCGAGCAGGACCTCCGTCTCCGGAAACCGGTGGACGATCTCCCACAGATTGCGCAGATCGAGCGCTCGCGGGCCTGGAAAGAATCGTGCGCGGTGGCGCGTGACGCCGTCGACGACGGTCTCGATGTACTCGTCCGACGCTTTCGCGATCGCGACGGCGCGCTCATAATCCGGCCCGTCGAACGCGCGAAAGACCATCGAGATCGAGAACGGCAGCGACGGCGCCCCGAAGAGCACTTCGCGCAGCTCCGGATGCAGGCGCGCGAGCTCCTCTTCGGTCGGCTGCTCGGACAGCTCGGCGTACGGCCAGAAGCGCTCGATCGGCCGGTAGATCGGCTCGTCGGGCAGCACGCGATCGGTCGGCGTGTGAGACGTCATGACAAACGTGGAGTGCGGCGGGATCGTATCGCGTCACGCCGGTGCCCGCAACGCAGCCGTCGCGCGGGCCTGACGTGCGCGTTCAGAAAATCGTCGCGACCGAATCGGCGGCCGCCGTCAGCAGCTGTCCAGGCACGATGCCCAGGTAGAACACGACGACGAGCGCGATGAGCATGCCGGCGAGCGCGACGGCCGGCACGCGCGGCCGATGACCGGGCGCGGTCTCGTCGGACATGTACATCTGCACGATGATGCGGAAGTAGAAGAAGACCGAGACGACGCTCGTGAGCACGCCCAACACGGCGAGGCCGATCAGGTTCTCCTGGATCGCCGCGTTGAAGATGTACCACTTCGCGACGAAGCCGACGGTCGGCGGGAAGCCGCCGAGCGAGAGCAGGAACACGGTCAGCAGCCCGGCCAGGCCGGGTCGCTCGCGCCAGAGACCCGCGAAATCGCGGATGTCGTCGTGCGGCCGATCGGGCGTCGAGAGCGCGGCGAGCACGCCGAACGCACCGAGGTTGGTCACGGCGTAGGCCACGAGATAGAAGAGGATCGACGCCTTCCCCGCCGAGCTCGCAGCAATGAGCCCGACGAGCAGGTAGCCGGCGTGCGCGATGCTGGAGTACGCGAGCATGCGCTTGACGCTCGACTGCGCCACGCCGACGACGGTCCCGAGGATCATCGTCAGGCCGGCGATCGCCGAGAGCATCGGCATCCAGTCGCCGCGCAGCGGCTCGAACGACGAGAGGAACACGCGAACGAACGCGGCGAACGCCGCGGCCTTGATGCCGGTCGACATGAAGCCGGTCACGAGCGTGGGCGCGCCCTGATACGCGTCCGGCGTCCACATGTGGAACGGCACGGCCGAGACCTTGAAGGCGAAGCCGACGAGCAGCATCACCATCGCGAGGATCAGCAGGATGTTCGGATCGTTGACGGCGCCGGCCACGCGCAGCCCGATCTCGTCGAGCTTCGTCGTGCCGGTGACCGCGTACGCGAGCGCGATGCCGTAGAGGAAGAACGCGCTGGAGAACGCGCCCATGACGAAGTATTTGAACGCGGCCTCGGCGCCTTGTTCGCTCGTCCGCTTGATCCCGGTCAGCACGTAGACGCCGAGCGACATGATCTCGAGCGCGACGAAGATGACGAGCAGATCGCGCGTCGATCCCATCAGCATCATGCCCGCGAGCGAGAAGAGCATCAGCGCGTAGTACTCCCCCGTCGGCAGCTGATCGCGCTCGGCGGTGCCGGACGACAAGAGGATCGTCAGCGCGCCGATGGCGCAGATCGTCACGTTGAAGAACAGCGCGTAGTTGTCGAGCGTGATGACGCCGAAGCCCGTCGCGTTGCGATCCCACAGTGAGATCGACGTCACGATGCCGCCGGCCAGGCCGATGAGCCCGAGCCAGCCGACCGGCATCCAATCACCCTGCCGGCGGAACGCCTCGGCCAGCAGCACCGCGCACGCCGACAGCGCGACGATCAGGACGGGAACGATGGGGATGATCTGGTTCAGCATGGATGTCAGCGCGCGGACGCGGTCATCGGCGCCGCGTCAGCACGTTCCGCCTCGGATGCCGCTGGCGCCGGCACGCCCAACGCCGGCATCGTCGCACGCAGCCCCGCGTTGACCGGTCCTGGCGACGCGACGATGTGCTCGACGGTGCGGCGCACGGCCGGCTCCATCGGCTTCAGGAAAATCCCCGGCACGACGCCCATGACGATGGCCATCGCGCAGATCGGCGCGATCACGAGCCACTCGCGCACGCTCAGATCGCGCAGGCCGCGGTTCTTGTCGTTCGTCACCGGCCCGTAGTTCACGCGCTGGAACATCCAGAGCATGTAGACGGCCGACCAGATCACGCCCGTCGCCGCGATCGCGGCGAACACGTGCGCGCGATCGAGCGTGTGGCTCGTGAACGTGCCGATCAGAATCAGGAACTCGCCGATGAAGCCGTTCGTGCCTGGCAGCGCAATCGACGCGAGCGTCACGAGCAGGAACGCGCCGACGAGCTTCGGCATGACGGCCTTCAAGCCGCCGAACTCCGCAATCAGGCGCGTGTGCCGGCGATCGGAGAGCATGCCGACGATGAGGAAGAGCCCGCCGGTCGAGATGCCGTGCGCGAGCATCTGATAGACGGCGCCCTGCACGCCGGTGATCGTCAACGCGCAGAGTCCGAGCACGACGACGCCGAGGTGGCTCACCGACGAGTACGCCACCAGCTTCTTCATGTCCGGCTGCACCATCGCCACCAGTGCGCCATAGACGATGCCGATGACGGCCAGCACGGCGATCCACGGCGTGAAGTACGCGGCCGCCTGCGGGAAGAGCGGGAACGCGAATCGCAGCAGGCCGTACGTGCCCATCTTCAGCAGCACGCCGGCGAGGATGACGGAGCCGGCCGTGGGTGCCTGGACGTGCGCGTCCGGCAGCCACGTGTGGAACGGGAACAGCGGCACTTTGATCGCGAACGCCACGGCGAACGCGAGGAAGAGCCACGTCTGCACGGAGGCCGGCACGTTCAGCGCGAGCAGGTCCGTGAGATCGAAGCTCGGCACGCCGGTGACCGCGCGATGGTAGTACGCGATCCAGATGATCGCCAGGAGCATGAGCACGCTACCGGCCATCGTGTAGAGCAGGAACTTGATGCTCGCGTAGATGCGCCGGTCGTAGCCCCAGATGCCGATCAGGAAGTACATCGGGATCAGCATCGCGTCCCAGAACACGTAGAACAGGAACAGATCGAGCGAGACGAACACGCCGATCATCGCCGCCTCGAGCAGCAGCATGAAGAACGAGAACTCCTTCACGCGCTCGTCGACCGATTCCCACGAGCACAGCAGCGCGATCGGCGTCAGAAACGTCGTCAGGACCACGAGCAGCAGGCTGATGCCGTCGATGCCGACGTGGTACGAGATGCCGAAGTCCGGCAGCCAGCTGTGCTGCTCCACGAACTGGTACGCGGCCGCCGTCGGCGACGCATCGAAGCGCGCCCAGATCGCGACGCTGATGGCGAACACCACGAGCGAGACGGCCAGCGCAAGCTGCCGCGCCAGGCCGTCGCGGCCCTTGCCGAGAAGCAGGACGAGCAGGCCGCCGATGATCGGCAGCACGACGAGAGACGTCAGCACGCGGCCTCCCACGAAACTTCGAACTTCGAACTTCGAACTTCGTCCCTCGACAGGCTCGGGGCGACGTGAGCTTGTCGAACGTCGAACTTGCCGAGGCCGGCTTCGCCGCCGCTGACGGCGCGAAGACACGCGTTTAGCGCCACAGGTAATACCCCACAATCGCGACCACGCCGACGAAGAACGACATCGCGTACGCGCGCACCGATCCGGTCTGCAGCCGGCGCAGCACTGCGCTCCAGCCGCGAACGACGAGGCCGACGCCGTTGACGGTGCCGTCGATCAGGCCGGCGTCCACGCCGCGCCAGAGCAGCGTGCTCGACGTGCGCTTGATCGGCTGCACGACGGCCGCGTCGTACGCTTCGTCGACGTAGTACTTGTTCATCAGCAGACGATGCAGACCGCCGAAGCGCGCGGCGATGGCGTCGGCCATCCCTTCGCGGCGGCGGTAGATGACAAACGCCAGGCCGATGCCGGCGAGCGCCACGACCGTCGACACGCCCATCAACGCGAGCTCGGTGCTGTGTTCCTGCGCCGACTCTGCAGGCTCGGCCACTTCGATCGAGCCTGGGGCCGTGGCAGGCTCAGGCGCGCCAATCGCGCGGAAGCTGGGCTCGAGAAACGCCTCGATACGATTCCCGCCAGGCACGACGGCGTTCGGAAGGCCGACGTATCCCGCCAGCACCGAACCAATGGCCAGCACGACGAGCGCGATCGCCATCGCGGGTGGCGCGTCGTGCAGATGGCCTCCGTGGCCGCCATGCCCGGCGTGGCCGTGCGCGTGATCGTCATCGCCGTGTCCGTGCGCCGCAGCCGGCGCCGCTCGCCGCTCGCCGAAGAACGCGAGAAACAGCAGACGGAACATGTACGTCGCGGTCAGAAACGCGGTGACGATGCCGATGACCCACAGGATCGTGTGACCGTGCTCGAACGTCTGGCCGAGGATTTCGTCCTTCGAGAAGAAACCGGACAGCAGCGGCACACCGGCAATCGCGAGCGTGCCGACGAGGAACGTCCAGTACGTGATCGGCAGCTCGGACTTCAGGCCGCCCATGTGCCGCAGATCCTGCTCGCCGTGCAGCGCGTGAATCACCGCGCCGGAGCCGAGGAACAAGAGCGCCTTGAAGAACGCGTGCGTGTAGAGATGGAAGATCCCGCCGGCGAACGCGCCGACGCCCATCGCCAGGAACATGTAGCCGAGCTGCGAGACCGTCGAGTACGCGAGCACGCGCTTGATGTCGTTCTGCACGAGGCCGATCGTGCCGGCCATCAGCGCCGTCAACGCGCCGATGACGGCCACGACCTCGAGCGTGATCGGCGCATGGCTGAACAGCACCGCATTGCGGCCGATCATGTACACGCCCGCCGTCACCATCGTCGCCGCGTGAATGAGCGCGGAGACCGGCGTCGGGCCTTCCATCGCGTCCGGCAGCCAGACGTAGAGCGGAATCTGCGCGGACTTGCCGGTCGCGCCGAGGAACAAGAGCAGCGTCGTGATCGTCAGCACGCCCGCCGACGCTTCCGCCGGCAGCGCGGACACACGCAGCGCGACGGCCTGGAAGTCGAGCGTGCCGAAGAGCGCGAAAATCGACAGCATCCCGAGGATGAAGCCGAAGTCGCCGATGCGGTTGACGATGAACGCCTTCTTGCCCGCGTCGGCCGCCGTCTTCTTCGTGAACCAGAAGCCGATCAGCAGGTACGAGCAGAGGCCGACGCCCTCCCAGCCGACGAACATCACCGGGAAGCTCGCGCCGAGGACGAGCACGAGCATGAACGCGGCGAACAGGTTCAGATACGAGAAGTAACGCGCGTACTCGCTGTCGGACTCGTCCAGCATGTACGCCGTCGAATACAGATGGATCAGCGTGCCGATGCCGGTGACGACGAGAATCATCAGCGCCGACAGCGGATCGACGCGCAGCGCGAGCGGCACGTCGAGCGGGCCCGACGCGATCCACGTGAAGACCTGCTGCTCGATCGCGCGCACACCGCCGACTGGCGTGCTGCCGAGCATCTGCCACACCGCCGTCAGCGCGACGCCGAAGGCGAGCCCCATCGCCACCGTCGCGATGCCGCCCGAGATGGCCTTCGAGACGTGCCGCCTGAACGCGGTGTTGACGAGGAATCCGAGAAACGGGAGGAGCGGAATCAGGATCAGCACGCGGTCACCACTTCAACGACGTGAAGGCGTCCGGATTGAGCGTTTCCTTGTGCCGGAACAGCGCGATGATGATCGCCAGGCCGACGGCGGCCTCCGCGGCCGCGACGGTCATGACGAAGAACACGATGATCTGCCCGTCGACGGTCTGGAAGAAGCGATCGGCGGCCACGAAGGTGAGGTTCACCGCGTTGAGCATCACCTCGACCGACAGCAGGATCGTGATCAGATTGCGCCGCAGGAACACGCCCGCCGTGCCGATCGAGAACAGCACGGCCGACAGGATCAGATACGAGTTGAACGTGGGCTCCGGGATCACTTCGTTTCCTTCCGCGCCAGGATGACCGCGCCGACCATCGCCACGAGGATCAGCACCGACGTCGCTTCGAACGCGAACGCGTAGTCGCGGTACAGCTTCAGGCCGATCGCGTGGACGCTCGTCTCCGGCGCGCCCGAGGGCAGCGCCGCGGCCTGGATGCGCCTGAACGCCCACGCCAGCTCGCCGATGAACACGACCGAGAGCACGGCGCCGAACCGTCGCGGCCCCGCGCCGGTGAGCAGGCGCAGCCGGCCCTCCTGCGGCGTCTCCGTCGGCACGTTCAGCAGCATGACGACGAAGAGGAAGAGCACCATGATGGCGCCGGCGTAGATGATGATCTGAATCGCGGCGACGAACGGCGCGCCGAGCAGGATGTAGAGGCCCGACAGCGCGCCGAACGAGACGATCAGCAGCAGCACGCTGTACATCGGGTTGCGCTGCCCGATGACGAGCAGCGAGGCCACCACCGCGCCGGCTGCGAGAATCCAGAAGAAAAGGGCGTCCATGAGCTGCTCTAGAAGCCGTAGTACACGACCACGAAGGCCGTGACCAGCAGGTTGATCACCGCGGCCGGAAGCAGATACTTCCAGCCGAACTCCATCAACTGGTCGTAGCGGTACCGCGGCAACGTCCAGCGCATCCAGATGTAGAAGAACAGAATCGCGAACAGCTTGATCAGGAACCAGATCCAGCCGAGCCACTCCGGCAGGAACGGGCCGTGCCAGCCGCCGAGGAACAGGTCCGTCGCGACGGCCGAGACGGTGACCATGTTCACGTACTCGGCCAGGAAGAACAGCGCGAAGCTCATCGAGCTGTACTCGGTGTGATAGCCCGCGACGAGCTCCTGCTCCGCTTCCGGGAAGTCGAATGGCGCGCGGTTCGTCTCCGCGACGCCGGCCGTCAGGAAGATGAAGAAGCCGAGCGGCTGCAGGAAGATGAACCAGCGCGGGATGAACCCGAACCAGTAGCCGGCCTGCTGATCGACGATGTGCCCGAGCGAGAGCGATCCGGCCAGCATGATCACGGCCGCGAACGACAGCCCGTACGAGATCTCGTAGCTGATCATCTGCGCCGACGAGCGCAGCCCGCCGAGCAGCGAGTACTTGCTGTTCGACGCCCATCCGGCCAGCACAATCCCGTACACGCCCATCGACGTGATCGCGAAGATCACGAGCAGGCCGACGTTGACGTCCGCCGCCGCGAGATGGATCGGACGATCGAGCAGGCCGAAGAACGTCGTATCCGCGCCGAACGGGACGACCGCGAACGCCGCGAACGCCGCGACCGCGCTCAGCACCGGCGCGACGTAGAACAGGATCGGATCGGCGGACTTCGGCCGCAGCTCCTCTTTGAACAGGAGTTTGACGATGTCCGCCAGCGGCTGCATCATGCCGCGCGGCCCGACCAGATACGGACCGAAGCGCTGCTGGACGAACGCGGCGACCTTGCGCTCCATGTAGACGAGCACGGCCGCGGAAATCTGCAGCGCGAAGAAGACGACGACGATGACGCCGAGGTTCGCGATGAGCTCGGGGGTGATTCCGAATGGCATGACTAGTGGGCCGCCGTCAGGACGCGGCGCGACGCGCGCCAGTCCGCCGGCACCGTGCACCGGCCTTCACGAATGTGCGCCTCGTACTCGGCGCGGAACGTCTTCACCGTCGTCAGCACCGGCGTCGCGGCCGCATCGCCGAACGCGCAGAGCGTCTTGCCCGTGATGTTGCCCGCAATCGAGAGCAGCAGATCGAGATCTTTCATCTGCCCTTCACCGCGCTCGATCTTGCCGAGGATGTTGTGCAGCCACGCACCGCCCTCGCGGCACGGCGTGCACTTGCCGCACGACTCGTGACGGTAGAAATGCAGCAGGTTCTCCGCCGCCCACACCATGCACGTCGTCTCGTCCATGACGATGATGCCGGCCGATCCGAGGAGCGAGCCGGCCGCGGCGACCCCGTCGAAGCTGGCCGGAATGTCGAGCTGATCGGGCAGGAGGACGGGCACGGACGATCCGCCGGGGATCACGCACTTGAGCGCGTGGCCGTTGCGGATGCCGCCGCCGAACTTGTCGTCGTACACGAGCTCGCGCAGCGTCGTCGACATCGACGCTTCGTAGACGCCTGGCCGCTTGACGTGGCCGCTGATGCAGTAGAGCTTCGGTCCGCCGTTCTTCTCCGGGCCGAGCTTGGCGTACCACTCCGCGCCGTGCTCGATGATGAGCGGCACGTTGCAGAGCGTCTCGACGTTGTTGACCGCCGTCGGACAGTTGTAGAGGCCTTCGACGGCCGGGAACGGCGGCTTCAGCCGCGGCTGCGCGCGCTTGCCCTCGAGCGATTCGATGAGCGCCGTCTCCTCGCCCGCTTCGTACGCGCCGGCGCCGCGATGGACGTAGATCTCGCAGTCGAAGCCCGAGCCGAAGATGTTCTTGCCCACGAAGCCCGCGGCGCGCGCCTTGGCGAGCTCGGCCTCGAGCACTTCCTGCACGTGGTAGAACTCGCCGCGGATGTAGATGTAAGCGACCTTCGCGCCGATCGCGTAGCAGCCGATGAGGCAGCCCTCGAACAGCAGGTGCGGGTTGCGCTCCATCAGCACGTGATCCTTGAACGTGCCGGGCTCGCTCTCGTCCGCGTTGCAGCAGATGTAGCGCGGCTTCGCCGACTTCTTGTCGACGAACTGCCACTTCATGCCGGTCGGAAAGCCCGCGCCGCCGCGGCCGCGCAGCCCGGACGCTTTCACGGTGTCGATCACCGCATCGGGCGTCATGCCGAGCGCTTTGCGGAGGGCGTTGTATCCGCCATGCTGCGTGTAGAAATCGAGCGTGAAGCTGTTGGGCTCGCGGACGTACCGCGTGAGCAGCGGTTCCATGCTCATCGTGTCTCTCCCGCGACCTTCAAGTGACAGCCGGTCAGCACGGACGGCCCATTCTTTCGCAGACCGTCGATGAGCGCGCGGACGTCCTCCGGCTTCTGGCACTCCTGCCAGTGATCGTTGACGCCGATGACCGGCGCGCGATCGCACGCGCCGAGGCACTCGACCTCGTGCAGCGTGAACGTGCCGGACGCGTCGGTCTCACCGGGCTTGACGCCCAGCGCCTCGGCCAGCTCTTCGGTGACGCGCTCGGCGCCCATCAGCGCGCAGGAGAGCGTACGGCAGACGGTCAGCACGTACTTCCCGACCGGCCGCGTGTAGAACATCGTGTAGTACGTGACGACGTCCTCGACCTCTGCAGCCGTGCAGCCGATCGCCTCGGCGACGTGGCGCATCGCGTTGCGCGTGAGATAGCCCTGCTGGTGCTGTGCGAGATAGAGCGCGGCGAGGATGGCCGACTTGCGCCGTTCAGGTGGATAGCGCGCGCAGATCTCGTCGAGCTTCGCGCGGTTCTCTGCCGTGTAGACGAACGCCGGTCCCTCTTCCGGCAGCGCGCGCGCGGACTGGTGGCGCCCACGCCCGTAGTCCATGGCGGGATGAAAGCTCATCGATCCACATCTCCCATGACGACGTCCGTCGAGCCGATGATCGCGATCAAGTCCGCGACGAGGCCGCCGACGACCATCTTCGACAGCCCCTGCACCGCCATGAGCGACGGCGCGCGCGCCTTCACGCGGATCGGACGGTTCGCGCCATCCGACACGATGTAGAACCCGTGCTCGCCGCGCGGCCCTTCGACCGGCACGTACGCCTCGCCGGCCGGCACGTTGAACCCCTGCGAGTACAGCAGGAAGTGCTGGATGAGCGCTTCCATTTCCGTGTACACGCGATCCTTCGGCGGCGGGACGATGCGGTAGTCGCCGCAGTCGAACTTGCCCGTCGGCGAGATGCGCTCGAGCGCCTGCTTGGCAATCTTCACGCTCTGCCGCATCTCCGCGACCTTGACCGTGTAGCGCGCGAAGACGTCACCGTCGGTCGCCGTTGGCACGCTGAAGTCGAACGTGTCGTACTTGAGGTACGGGAACATCTTGCGCACGTCGTACGGGATGCCGACGGCGCGCGCGATCGGACCGACCAGGCTCATCGCGATCGTGTCCTCGCGCGATAGCTTGCCGACGCCTTTCGTGCGCTTCAGCCACACGTTGTTCTTCGTCAGCAGCTTCTCGTACTCGTCCAGCTTGCCCGGGAACTTGTCGAGAAACGCCGTGACGGCCTCGTGGAAGCCGCGCGGCAGATCCTCGCGTAGGCCGCCGATTCGCATGTAGCTCGGGAACATGCGGAAACCGGCGAGCATCTCGTTGATGTTGAGCAGCTGCTCGCGCTCGCGGAAGCAGTACATCATCACGGAGATCGCGCCGATCTCCATGCCATGCGTGCCGAGCCAGACGAGGTGACTGCTGAGCCGCTGCAGCTCCGCGATGAGCACGCGGATGTACGTCACGCGATCGGGAATGGTGCTCTCGATGCCGAGCAGCCGCTCCACCGACAAGCAGAACGCCAGGCTGTTCGACTGCGGGCCCAGGTAGTCCATGCGCTCGACGAGCGGGATCACCTGCTGCCACTTCTTCTGCTCGGCGGTCTTCTCGATGCCCGTGTGCAGGAAGCCGATCGTCGGATCGAGCGAGACGATCGTCTCGCCGTCGAGCTCCAGCACGAGGCGCAGCACGCCGTGCGTGCTGGGGTGCTGCGGCCCCATGTTGACGGTCATCGTTTCGGTGCGAATCTCAGGCATGTCTCACGCTTCTCGCCCCGGCGCCCCCGCGAGCCGCCGCTCGACCAGCTCGCAGATCACGTGCAGGATCGTCTGCTGCACTTCCTGCACGCGCTGCGGGTTGCCGTCCGGCACGTTGACGTGCACGTCCGCCAGACGGCCGCTCTCCCCGCCATCGCCCCCGGTCAACGCGATCGTCGTCAACGATCGATCGAGCGCCCATCGGAGGCCTTCGTTCACGTTCGCCGAGCGGCCGCTGGTCGTGATCGCCAGCGCCACGTCGCCGGCCGTGCCGAGCGCCTCGATCTGACGCGCGTACACCGCCGCGAACCCGAAATCGTTGGCGACCGCCGTCATGATCGCCAGATCCGTCGTCAGCGCCATCACCGGCAGCGCGGGACGATCGGCGCGCCGGCTGAACTGCCCGACCAGCTCCGCGGCGAAGTGTTGCGCATCGGCCGCACTGCCGCCGTTGCCGAACACCAGCACCTTGTGCCCCGACGCCAGCGCCTCGCCAATCACGCCGGCCGCCTTCACGATGGCGTCGGCGCCGATCTCGGCGATGCGCTGATGCAGCGCGGCCGCCTCGAGGCAGACGTGCCGCACGACGTCGCGATCAGTCACCCGATTGGCCCGCCTCGCGCGCGCGGCGCTCCGCTTCCGCACGCTGCCGCCGGATGTTCTCGGCGAATTCCTCCGCCGACACTTGAATCGGCTCCCACGACTGCGTCGACTTCCGGATCTGCACCGGATAATCCTTCCGCAGCGGATGACCGGTCCATTCTTCGGGCGTCAGGATCCGGCGCAGGTCGGCGTGATGCTCGAAGAACACGCCGAACAGATCGAAGACTTCGCGCTCCGGCCATCCGGCGCCAGGATAGAGCGACGTCACGCTCGTCACACGCGCGTCGTGGCCGGGCAGCCCAATCTTCACGCGCAAGCGGCGCGCGGGCGCCGGCGTGCCGGACGCGAACGCCTCGCCGAGACACGCGAGGTGATACACGATCTCGAAGCGCGGCTCGGCCGGCAGCCGATCGACGGCCGTCACGTCCAACAACAGCGCGAATTGCAGCGCCGGATGATCCCGCAGCGCGGCGAACACTTCGAGCGCGTGCTCGCGATCGATGACGATGGTCGGCATGTCGACGGCGGCCGCGGCGTTGAGCGCGGCGTCGGGCACGGCGGCCCGCAGCACGTCGAGAATCGGAGAGGCGTCGGTCGAAGCCATGTCTACGCGCTCATCCGCTGTTGATCGATCTTCCGCTGCAACTGGACGATGCCGTAGATGAGGGCCTCGGGACGCGGCGGACAGCCCGGGACGTAGACGTCGATCGGCACGACCTGATCGACACCCTGCACGATCGCGTAGTTGTCGAACACGCCGCCGCAGCTCGCGCACGCGCCCATCGAGATGACCCACTTGGGCTCGGGCATCTGGTCGTAGATGCGGCGCAGCACGGGCGCCATCTTGCGCGACAGCCGGCCCGCGATGATCATCAGGTCCGACTGACGCGGCGATCCGCGGAACACTTCCGCGCCGAAGCGCGCGATGTCGTAGCGGCCGCAGCTCATCGCCATCATCTCGATCGCGCAGCACGCCAGACCGAACGTCACCGGCCAGATGGCCGATCGACGCGCCCACTGGACCATCTTCTCGACGGTCGTGGTCAGAACGGGAATTTCCAGCTCAGGCATGATGTGAACCGATCGAAACGACGGACGTCAGCGCGATCGCTCGCCGCTCCAATCAAATACGCCCTTGCGCCACACGTAGACATAGCCCGTGACCAGCAGAAGGAAGAACGTCACGATCTGCCAGTAGCCGATGATGCCGAGATCGCGAAACGCAATCGCCCACGGATACAAGAACGCGACCTCGATGTCGAAGAGCAGGAAGATCATCGCCACGAGGTAGAACTTGACGGACTGGCGCTCGCGCGCGTCGCCGACCGGCGGCATGCCGCACTCGTACGGCGCGCTCTTCTCCGGAGACGGCTTGCGGGGACCGAGAAACTGCGACAGGAAGACGTTGCCGGCGGCGAATCCGACGCCGAGGGCGATCATGATAAGGATGGGAAGAAAACCTTCCATCGATCAGGGGTCTCCCGGGACGTCCCCGCATGGGCGGTGCGAAGACGGACGATAGCAGCGGCGCACGGCGAGCTTGTTCGCCGCTCGAACAAGCTCAGATGCTAACGAACGAGCGTCGGCCAAGTCAATGCGATGCGAGCGGTTGCGGCGACGCCCAGGTAAACTAATGCGATGCGTCTCGCGTGGCTCAGTCCGTGGCCGCCGCAGTCGAGCGGCATCGCGGGCCGATCCGCCGCGCTCGTCGCGCGGCTCGCCGCCGCCGGCCACGCGATCGACGTGTTCGTCGACGCACGCGCCGTCCCGGCCGCGCCGATCGATCGCGCCGCATCACCCGCGCCGCCCGAGCCCGGACGCACGCGCGTCCTCTCCGCGCACGAGCTCGTCTGGCGTCACGCGCGCGCACAGTACGATCTCCCGATTTATCAGCTCGGCAACTCGACGCAGCACGCGTACATCTGGCCCTATCTGTTTCGCTGGCCCGGACTCGCCGTGCTGCACGACGCGCGGCTGCACCACGCCCGCGGCCACGCGCTGCTCTCGCGCCATCGGACCGCTGACTACCGCGCGGAGCTGGCGTTCGATCAGCCGGACACGCCCGTCGCGGCGGCCGAGCTCGGCATCGCCGGGTTCGACGGGCCGTACTACGCGCTCTGGCCGATGACGCGAGCCGTCGTCGCCGCCTCGCGCGTGACCGCCGTCCATACACGCGGCGGCGCGGCGGCGCTCGCCGCGGCCTCACCAGACGCCCGCATCGAGTACGTGCCGCTCGGCGACGGTCGCGACGATCCGCTCGCGGACGACGAGCGCCGCGCCGCGCGCGCGGCGCTCGGTTTCTCCGACGAGGCGATCGTCTTCGGCGCGTTCGGCGGATTGACCGCCGACAAGCGGATTCCGCAGATTCTTCGGGCGTTCGCGGCCACGCGGCAACGGATGCCGCGCGCGCGGTTGCTGCTCGCCGGCGCGGCCGATCCAGCGGTCGACATCGCCAGCCTCGCGGACGCGCTCGGCGTGCGCGACGCGATCGTGCTTGCCGGCGTGCTCGACGATGACGCGTTCGATCGCGCGATTGCGGCGGTCGACGTGAGCCTCAACCTCCGCTGGCCGACGGCGGTCGAAACGTCAGGTCCCTGGGTGCGCGCGATCGCGGCCGCACGTCCGACGATCGTCATCTCGCTCGCGCATCAGGCGCACGTGCCATCGCTCGACCCGCGCGACTGGTCCCGCTCGCACCCCGCGCTCGATCCCGTCACCGTTGCCATCGACATCGTCGACGAAGATCACTCGCTGACGCTCGCCATGCGACGGCTGGCCATGGACGCCGAGTTGCGCACCTCGCTGGGCCGGGCCGCACGCGCGTACTGGCAGGCCGAGCACAGCGAAGCGCGCATGACCGACGCGTTCGTGCGCATCATGACGGCGGCCGCGGAGATACCCGAGCCGCAGGCCGCTCTTCCCCGCCACCTGCGTCCCGATCCGTCGCGGCACGTCGCGGACGTGCTCGCCGACTTTCCGTCGATCTCATGCGAATTCTTCTGAACGGCGATCCGGCCGACGTCCCGGACGCGCTGTCGGTTCAGGGCCTGCTCGATCATCTCGGTCTCGACGGCCGCCTCGTCGCTGTCGAGCTCAATCGCGTCGTCGTGCGGCGCGCGAGCTATGCGACCACGACGATCGACGATGGCGCGGAAGTGGAGATCGTCAAGTTCGTCGGCGGAGGCTAGCGCGCGCCTTCGGCGCGCGAACTTCGAACTTCGAACTACGAATCGCGAAAGAGTGTTACTTCACGCAGAATGCTTTTGTTTCGCAGTTCGAAGTTCCAAGTTCAAAGTTGACTGGAGTCACTGTCGAGCGCCAGTGGCGACATAACGCCTCAGCGCGTCTTCCCACGTCGGCATCGAGATGCCTGCGGCGGTGAGCTTGGCGTTGGACAGCGCCGCGAACAGTGGGCGGCTGGCGAGCAGTGCGGCGTCGGCCATGCGCGTCTCTTCGATTGTCGCGTCCGGCCGCCCGGCGAGGCGCGCGAGCTCACGCGCGATGCCGGCCCAGGTCGTCCAGCCCGTGTTCACGCAGTGATAGAGCCCGTACGGCGCGCCGCGCTCGATGAGACCGGCTGTGGCTGACACGACGTCGTCGACGAGGCTTGGGGAGACGGTGCGATCGGCGAACGCGCGTACGGTCGCGCCGCTGCGCAGATTCGCGAGGATCTTGTCGATGCTGCTGTGGGCCTTCACGCCGCCGAACAGGCTCTCGACGCGCAGCACGTAGTGCTTCGGCGCGTCGGCCGCGAACCACTCGCCGAGCAGCTTCGACATCGCGTACGCGCCGCGGGGATTCGGGGCGTCGTCTTCGGTGTACGGCCGGTCGATCGCACCGTCGAACACGAAATCCGTGCTGTAGTGCACGAGCGTCGCGTCGGCGTCCTGCGCCGCGCGGGCGAGCGCGCGCACCGCCATCGCGTTGACCTGGAAGGCCTCGAGCGAGCGCGTTTCCGCGCCGTCGACGTTCGTGTATGCGGAGCAGTTGACGATCATGTCCGGCGACACGGCGCGGACGAACGCGTGCACCGCCGCCGCGTCGGTGACATCGAGCGTCGATCGCGTCACGGCGACGACCTCGTGTCGTGCGCCGAGCTGATCGGTCATCGCCTCGCCGAGCTGTCCGCCGGCCCCCACGACGAGCGCGAGCCGCCTCATCGAGCCCGTCCGAAGAACGCGGCGATCGCCGTGACGACGTGCGCCTGCTGCGCGCGCGTCAACTCGCCGTAGATAGGAATCGCGAGCGACGTTTCGGCGGCCCGGTCCGCCACCGGAAACGCGTCGTGCGCGGAAGGCACCTGGGCGAAACACGCCTGGCGATGGAACGGAATCGGATAGTAGATCTCGGTCCCGACGCGTTGCGACGTCAGGAACGCGCGCAGCGCGTCGCGCTGCGCCACGCGAATCACGAACTGGTTGTAGATGTGCGTGTACCCGGGCGGCTCGATCGGCAGCTCGACCATGCCGGCGAGTCCCGCCTCGTCGAACAGCGCGCGATAGCGATCCGCGTTGCGGCGGCGCGCATCGGACCAGGCCGCCAGATGCGGTGCCTTGACGCGCAAGACGGCGGCCTGTATCGCGTCGAGGCGGAAGTTGCCGCCGACGCGCGCGTGGACGTACTTCGGCTCCGCGCCGTGATTGCGCAGCAGGCGCAGCTCACGCGCCAGGCTCGCGTCGTTGGTCGTCGCCAGGCCGCCATCGCCGAACGCGCCGAGGTTCTTCGAGGGGAAAAACGAGAAGCACGCCGCGAGGCCGAACCCGCCGAGCACGCGCCCGTGATAGCGCGCGCCGATCGCTTGCGCGGCGTCCTCAATGACCGGCACGCCAGCCTGACGCGCGATGTCGAGCACGGGATCGAGATCGGCCGAGAGGCCGAACAGGTGCACTGGCACGATGGCGCGCGTGCGCGGCGTCAGCGCGCGTGCCAGCAACGCGGGATCGAGGTTGAACGTCCGCGGGTCGATGTCGACGAAGACCGGCGTCGCACCGAGCCGGCTGACCGTGCCGGCGGTCGCGAAGAACGAGTACGTGGGCGTGATGACTTCGTCACCGGGCCCGATCCCGATCGCCATCAGCACGGCGAGCAGCGCATCGGTGCCCGACGACAGGCCGACGGCATGCTCGACCTCCAGCTGCGCGGCGATCTCGCGCTCGAAGGTCTCGACCTCCGGCCCGAGGATGAACCGCTGGCTGTCGGCGACGCGCGTCAGCGCCTCGAGAATCTCGCCGCGAATCGGCCGGTATTGCGCCTGCAGATCGAGCAGCGGCACCGCGGGCCCCGCCGGGTCGTGCGTGGTCATGCAGCGGCGCGTCAGTGCGTGACGATGCGCGGATCGCCCCAGACCGCAAGATCGCCGTTCGGATCGTCGCGCTGCGGATGCGACGGCGGGCTGTTGTTCGTGTTGAGGAAGAGGTCGACCGTCTCACCCGAGTACTCGGACAGATCGAGCGTCACGTCGTGCCACTGCCGATCGCCGGGATTGCCGAACGGATTGATGACGATGTTCAGAATCTCCTCCGGTGGCCCGCCGGCCCGGAGCAGCACGCGGAACAGCACACCGTCGCCGGGGATCGTCCACGCCGGCTCCAGCAAGCCCAGGCTCGTCTTGAACTCGCCGTTCTCCGGCACGACGACTGGAATGACGATGCGGCTCGTCTGCTTCACGTGGATGGCTCGCTTCGTGACGCCGCCAATCGTCGCGTCGATCAGCGAGAACACGTCCGGCGACGGCCGCTTTTCCTTGGCGCTGTCGAACTGATCCACGAGATGGACGGTGACGCGCTCGCCACTGCCGGATCGCAGGAACCACCACGCGGCGAGCACCGCGAGGACCACACCTAAGATGAGCCACACCGGTCGCTTCATGGGCGGCAATTATACCCGGCGGCTCTTGATCGCCGCGCGCGTTTCGCGCTCCGCTTCCCGGCGGCGGATCGTCTCCCGCTTGTCGACGGTGTTCTTGCCTTTGGCCAGCGCGATCGCCACCTTCACGCGGCCGCCCTTGAAGTACATGCGCGTCGGCACGATCGTCAGCCCTTTTTCGGTGGTCTTGCCGAGCAGCTTGTTGAGCTCCTCGCGGTGCAGCAGCAGCTTGCGCGCCCGCGTGGCGTCGTGCACGTGGTATCCGTCGTGGCTGTACTGCCCGACGTGCATGCCGAGCAGGTAGGCCTCTCCCTGATCGAAGCGGCAATAACTGTCGCGAAGATTGACGCGGCCCTCGCGGATCGCCTTCACCTCCGTGCCGGTCAACACGACGCCCGCCTCGAAGGTCTCGAGCAAGTGATAGTCGTGCCCGGCCTTGCGGTTGTCGGTGATGAGCTCTTCAGCAGGCTTCTTGGACATGAAGGCTTACGGGCGAGCATGGCATATTTCGGGCTATAGGCGACAGGCGGCGGCCGACACGTGCGGACCCGGCGCACCGACACCGCGTACCACACCTTTTGGCTTTCAACTTTTGACTTGTCCGCGCCGTACGCGCGTTCGGCGCTCGGCGCGGATCACGCGCCGGGAAATCGCACGACGCCCGGAGGCGAGGAGGCGGACCGGCGGACGTCCTCGAGATCGACGCGCATCCGCCGCACGGCAATCCCGTGCGTGTGGCAGATCTCGCAGACGCGATCGAGACGCTCGCGCGGGAGATTGCTGATGCCGACGATGACCGCGGAGATCTGACCGCTGCGCCGGTCGAGCAGCGCCGGCAGATCGTCCAGCGTGCCCAGCACGCCGAGGCCATCGACGCGCAGCCGCCGCTTCGCCATGTCGTCGTCGAGAAAGCCAATCGGCGTGAGGCCGAGCGACGGGTTCTGCAGGATCTCGCGGACCGCGAGCGCGCCGCCGCGTCCCGCACCGTAGACGATCGCCGATCGGCCGCGTGTCCGGCGCAGGCGCAAGTAGTCGTCAACGGCGCTCAGGCCGACACGCGCGCTGATGATGAACATGGGCGCGAGCACCGCATCGAACGCGAAGACCCAGCGCGAGTAGCCCTGGAAGCGGTCGAGATAGAGCACGGCGATGACCGACGCGGCCACCCCGAGCGTCGACGCACGAAACAGCTCGAACATCTCGAACGGGCCGAGCCGGGCCCACACGTGACGGTACTTGCCGGACAGCCACAACGTCACGAGCTGGATGCCGACGACGAGCGGGAGCGATCGCACGAAGTACGGCACGAACTGGGCGAACTGCGCGTCGCGAAAACGGCCGATGAACGCGAGATAGTACGCGCCGCTGATCAGGACGGTATCGAGGAGCACTTCATAGAGCCGATAGCGCGCCGTCACTTCCGACGGCAGCGGCGCCGCGGCCGTCGTCGTTCCGCGGCTGACCTCGACGTGACCGAGATAGACGCCCAACAGCGCGAGCGACGCGCCGTAGAGCGCGACGAATCCCCACGCCAACCCGCGCGGCAGCCCGATCAGGCCCAGCGCCACGCCGCCGCCGAGCGCCGTGAGCACGTACAGGACCAGCACGGCACGGCGCTCACCGATGCCCAGCGCCACGAGGCGGTGCGACGTGTGATCGCGTCCTCCGAGAAAGGCGCTGCGGCCCGACAGCCGTCGCGCCAACGTCACGAACGACGTGTCGAAGATGGGAATCAGCAGGAGCACGACCGGAATCGCCGCGACAGGCGCCAGGTGCGAGCTCATCGCGGGCGTCGCCATCAGCGCCGAGCCGGCGAGGAACGATCCGAGCAGGTGGCTGCCGCTGTCGCCCATGAAGATCGACGCGGGGTGGAAATTGAACAGCAGGAATCCGGCGGTGATGCCGACGAACGCCGCCATGCCCACGGCCAGCGGCTCGGCCGCGGGCACGCCGATCAGATACAGGACGGCGAGAAAACACGCGCCGGCGATCAACGAGACGCCGGACGCCAGGCCGTCCATGTTGTCGAGCAGGTTCATCGCGTTCGTGATGCCGATGATCCAGGCGAACCCCAGCAGGAAGTCCGCGATGGCGTACCCGGTGATGCGGATCTCCGGCAGCAGATACAGCAGCGTCGCCGCCGCGACGGTCTGCAGCACGAGCTTCGTGCCGGGCCGGAAGATCCGGAAGTCGTCGACGAGCCCGACCACGAACATCAGCGACGTGCCGACGAGCACGGGCAGGAGCGACGGCCACAGGCCGCTCAACGTGCAGACGAGCAGCAGCGGCGGCAGCATCGCGATGCCGCCGACCTTGGGGACCGGCCGCCGGTGCCAGCGATCGGAGGACGGCTGCGCGTACATGCCGCGCGTGCGCGCGTACTGCGCCACCAACGGCACCAGAATCACCGTCAGCGCGAACGCCGTCAGAAATGCAAACACCACGGGCATGGAAGACTCGAACCGGGGATCGTCCCGAGGCGGCGCTGGGAGCTCCACCTACGTATCGGGCCGATCGACGCCACCCGGGAGGGTCGCGGGGCAGCGCGTGTCCGGCGCGCAACAGTATCGCACTCGGACGGCGCAAGTACAAACAGATTCTGGCTTGGGGCTTGGGGCGGCAGATGACCAGATAGCCCGATAGCCCGATCCCGGATAGTGCGCGAGTGCGTTAGCGGGATAGCGCGATACAACGCCCTTGGTCCCGTCGCCCCCTGGTCCCTTCGTCCCTATTTCGTCGCGACGACCGCGTAGTCCTGGAATGAGAACAGCCAGCCGTTCAACCGCGTCGTGTTGTCGTTGATCACCGCGACGGCGTCGGACAGCTCCGAGTCACGCGAATCGGGCAGGACGACGGGCTGCAGGCGATCGGCGGGTGCCACGGGTGACGAGAAACGGAGCTCGACGTGCTGGAACCCGCGTACACGCAACAAGTACTGCAGCGTCTCCGGGTGCAGCGGACGGACGTGCGTCGGATCGCGGAGATAGCTTTCGAAGAACGCCACCCAGCAGCGTGGGTTGATCGTCTCGAGCACGATGCGGCCGCCGGGACGAACCTTCTCCGCCGCCGCATCGAGCAGCTCGCCGAGATACGCCGGCGTGAGATGCTCGACGACCTGCGCGGCGAAGACGCCGCCGAGTGACGCGTCAGGCCGCCCGCGTAGATACGTCAGCGCGTCGGCGCACGTGGCGTCGAGACCGCGGCTGCGCGCGTCGTCGACCATCGCCGGATTGAGATCGATGCCGCGCGCGCTGATGCCGCGCTGCCGCAGCAGATCGAGAAATTCGCCGCGGCCGCAGCCGATGTCGAGCACGTCGGACTGGCCGTCGAAGATCGGGACGTACGTCTCGAGACGCGCGCGAATCAGCGCCGGCGATCCCCGGAACTCGTTCTCGAACGCGAGGTACTCGAACGCGCCGAGATCGGGCGGCGGCGTGGCCGCCTCGACGCGCGGCGATTCGCCGGCGGCGACGGGTGGCGCGGCCAGCAGCCGCTCGACGTCGCGCTTGAGCGACAGCGACGTCTGCTGGGCGATGGCCGACGTCGCGCGCGCGTCTTCCACGCGCGCGGCAAGCTCGGCGATCCGCTCGGCGACGCGCGTCTCGCGCACGGACAGCGACTCCCAGCGCTTGAGAAAGTCGCCGGTGACCGCGCCGAGCCCGGCGTTGAGGATCTCCGCTTGCCCGCCGAACATGCGATCCTTCGTGTCGACGTAGAGCGTGATCGTCTGCAGGTACTGGATCAGGTGCGAGTGCAGCAGCCGCTGCCGGTCCACCTCCCGGCGCAACGCCGCGATCGTCGTCTCGACGGCCCTCTGCGCGGCGTCGTGCGCCGCGCCGCCGCGTGCGAGCTGATCGATCACGCGCGCGTTGAATCGCTGCTGACGATCGAGAATCGGCGCGACGAGGCGCCAGACGAGCCCGCGCAGCCGGCCTTTGATCGAGCGATCGATCGCCGGATCGGCGCCCGCGAGGATCTCGGCCTCGTGCGATAGATCCGCGAGCGCGGCCGCGTCGTGGACGGGCGGCGGATGCGGCAGATCGGGATACTCGCCGAGCGCACGGTCGAGCGCGGTCAGCGCATCGTTGTAGGCGCGATCGGCCGCGAGACGCTCACGCTCGAGCCGCGCGAGGCGGACGTCGAGGGGCTCGGACGCGGTGGACGACGGCTCGGCGAACGACGGAGACGATGAGCTCATCGGCGCGGCGGCTCAGGCTCCCGATCCGATCACACCGGCCACAGGACTGCTGGCCGTCGCATAGCGCTTGCGCGCGATGCGGCCGGCCAGGAACGCGAGGCGGCCGGCCTCGACCGCACGCCGCATCGCCATGGCCATCAGCACCGGATCGCGCGCGCCGGCGATCGCCGAGTTCATCAACACGCCGTCGGCGCCGAGCTCCATCGCGATCGCCGCATCGGACGCCGTGCCGACGCCGGCATCGACGATCACGGGCACGTGCGCCTGCTCTTTGATGATCTGCAGGTTGTTGGGATTCTGGATGCCGAGGCCCGATCCGATCGGCGCGCCGAGCGGCATCACCGCAGCCGCGCCGGCGTCCTCGAGCTTGCGGCAGGCGATCGGATCGTCGCTCGTGTACGGCAGCACGACGAAGCCCTCTTTGACCAGCGTGCGCGTCGCGTCGAGCAACGCCTCGTTGTCGGGAAAGAGCGTCCGCTCGTCGCCGATCACCTCGAGCTTGATCCAGTTGGACAGCCCGGCTTCGCGTGCCAGTCTGGCCGTCCGGACGGCCTCGTCGGCGGTGTAGCAGCCGGCCGTGTTCGGCAGCAGGAAGATGCGGTCCGTGTCGATCCACGAGAGCAGCGACGCCTCGCCGGTCGCTGACAGATCGACGCGGCGGACCGCCACGGTCACCATCTCCGTCCCGGACGCGTCGTGAGCCGATTGCATCACGGCATGGGAGGGATATTTGCCCGTACCGACGACCAACCGCGAGTCGAAGGCGCGGCCGGCGATGATCAGCGGATCGGCCATCACCCGCTAGCTTAACGCACGAGATCGCGCCTGTCATGCCGCTCCGGTCTACAATCTGGCGATCCCGATTCTCGGCATCTTCCCTTCTTCAACGCTCCGCACCGTCATGCACACGCGCTGGCTCGGCCCGGGACTCTTCTTCGCCACGTTGTCCACGTTACTGCTCGAGACGCTGGATGCCCGGCTGCTGTCGGTCCTGACCTGGTATCACCTCTCGTTCTTCGCCGTCTCGTTGGCCATGCTCGGCATGGCCGGCGGCGCCGTGTTCGTCTTTCTCCATCCGGCGGCCTTCTCGCCGGATCGCGCGCCGCGCTCGCTCGCGCGCGCCACGCTGGCGTTCGCGCTCGCCGTCCCGATCTCGCACCTGTTCACGCTCGTCATGCCGTTCGTGCCGATCACCGACGCGAACGTCATGGAGATCCTGTCCATCTCGGCGTTCACCGTCGTGCTGGCCGTGCCATTCGTGCTCTCCGGCGTCGTCGTCACGACGGCCCTGACGCGATGCGGCGGCGCCATCGGGCGCTTGTACGCCTGCGACTTGATCGGCGCCGCGCTCGGCTGCGTGCTCGTCGTGCCCATGCTCGAGCGGACCAACGTCAGCTCGTCCATTTTTCTCGCGGGCGCGTCGGCGGCGATCGCGGCCGTCTGTTTCGCGCGCCTCGCCGGCACGAGCCGCGTGACGGGCCGCGTCGTGCTCGCGGCGGCGCTCGTCGGCATCGCGCTGCTCAACAACGGATCGCGCGAGGCCCTCGCCATCATCTATCCCAAGAACCGTCAGCTCTGGCTGCTGAACAAGCTGAACGACATCACGCGGTGGAACAGCCATTCGTACGTGCTCGTGCAACGGCCGGGCGACGGCAATGCGTTCCTCTGGGGGCCGGGCATCGGGGCCGATCAGTTCAAGGCACGCATCGCGTGGCTCGCGATCGACGGCGAGGCGGGCTCGCCGATCACGCAATGGGACGGACGGCGAGAGTCGCTCGAATGGGTGAGCTACGACGTCACGACGCTGCCCTATTCGCTGCGCCGCGGCGACGTGGCCGTGATCGGCGTCGGCGGCGGGCGCGACATCCTCGCGGCGCTGTGGGGCCAGAACCGCTCGATCGTGGGCATCGACGTGAACCGGATCATGATCGATCTGCTCACGACGAGCCATCGCGACTTCGCCAACATCGCCAACCAGCCGAACGTCGCGCTCGTCCACGACGACGGCCGCGCGTATTTGACGCGCACGGATCGGCGATTCGACATCATCCAGATCTCGCTCGTCGACACATGGGCCTCGACCGGAGCGGGCGCATTCGCGCTGTCGGAGAACGGCCTCTACACGGTCGAGGGCTGGCGGGTGTTCCTCGACCGGCTCAAGCCGGGCGGCGTGCTCAGCGTGTCGCGCTGGTTCGATCCGCACAACGTCTCGGAAACGCGGCGGCTCGTCGCGCTCGGCGTCGGCGCGCTGCTCGATCGACACGTCGCACGGCCATCGGATCACCTGATCCTGGCGGTGCGCGAGAAAATCGCCACGCTGATGGTGTCGACCGCGCCGTTCACAGACGCGGATCGAGCACGGCTCACGGCGGTGATGGCGCCGAAGGGCTTCGAGCTCGCCGTGTCGCCGTGGACGCCTGCGACGGGCGGCCCCGTGATCGATCGCATCGCCCACAGCACGTCACAGGACGAGCTCCGCCGGGCGATCGCCGATCCGCTCTACGACTACAGCCCGCCGACCGACGCCCGGCCGTACTACTTCAACATGTTGAAGCCGCGTGCGCTGTGGTCCGGCGCCTCACTGCCGCGCGAGGGCGCGCTCGGCGGCAATCTCCGCGCGACGCTGCTCCTGCTCATTCTTCTCGGCGTGACCACCGTTCTCGTGGGGCTCATCATCATCTGGCCGCTCGCCGCCGCCGGCCGGCCAGCCATGTCGGTCGGGCGATTCGCGACGACCATGGCGTATTTCGCGATCATCGGATTCGGATTCATGTTGATCCAGGTGGGGCTCCTGCAACGGTTCTCCGTCTATCTCGGTCATCCGACGTACACGCTCGCGATCGTGTTGTTCGCCATGCTGCTGTTCACGGGGCTCGGCAGCCTGCTCTCGGAGCGCCTCACGATCGCACCGGGCCGGCGCCTCTCGCTGGTGCCTGCGGCCATCGGTCTCGTGCTCGTCCTGATTGCCCTGCTGCTCCCGCGCACGATCGCCGCCACCATCGGGCACGGCCTGCCGGCACGTACCGCGATTGTCGTGCTCTTCGCGGCGCCGCTCTCATTGCTGCTGGGCATGTGCTTTCCGATCGGCGTCAGGTTGTCCGCGTCGACGCCTTCGGTGATCGCCTGGGCCTGGGGCGTCAACGGCGCGTTCGGCGTGCTGGCGTCGATTCTCGCCGTCGCGTTGTCCATCTGGGTCGGCATCGACGCGAACTTCTGGGTGGCCGCGGCGCTCTACATCTCCCTCGGATTGCCGCTGGCCAGCATGCGCCGCACGACGCTCCCGCGATGAACGCGTGCGTCACGTCGTGAATTTCGAAGAAATCCGGCTCGCTTCGCGTATGCTATTGCGCACCCCGGCCTAAGGTGACACACGGAACAGGCCGATAGACACAATGGCTCCGCTTCCCGCTGCGATTCGGCGGGACGCTCCCTCGAGGTCATGTGATGCGCAAGTCGGCAGTTTCGGCTCACAGGTTTGCCCGAAAGACCCCCTTTCTCCCGCTGATCTTCACCGGCCTCGCGATGTGCGTCGTCGCGGCACAGCCCGCGAGCGCGCAGCTCTCGATGGGCACGCCAACGACGATGCCCTGGCCCGCCGGTTTTCCAGCGGCAGCCCCCGCAATAACCATCGGCACCAGCTCGGCGCACGATCCGTCTCACAACACGTTCCTGGTGGTCGGCGCCGCGGGCCCGTCTGGTGTGACCGGGGTCATCGTCAACGCGAGCGGCGTCGCGACAGGACCGGCGTTCTACGTCTCGACGCAGGTCGGGCACCACGTGAATTACGTCCGAACGGCCTATAGCCAGGACGCCAACGGCGGGCAGGGCGCGTTCCTCGTGGCGTGGGTCGCCGAGGACGCGGACATCAAGCAGATTCGAGTGCATTCGCGCATGGTGTCTTCGGCGGGCGCACTCCTCGGCTCCGAGAACATCCTGTCGGACGCGCAGAATCAGGGCTTCCTCCAGGGCGGACCGGCGATTGGCTACTCGCCGACGAGCCAGGTCTTCCTCGTCGCCTGGCAGGGAAACGGCGCGACGCAAGGCCTCAAGACACGTCTCGTCGGTCTCGACGGCGCCGGGAGCGGCAGCATCGTCACGATCCAGAGCAGCTGGCAGCGGGATCCGGGTGTCGCGTGGAATCCCTATCGCAACGAGTTCGGCGTCTCGTTCAGCAGTGAAAATCAGACGACCGGCGCTTTCAGCAGCGACTTCGCGATCGTCCCGGCCTCGAACCTCGCCGGCGCCCATGTGACGACGTTCAATACGATTGCGTGCTGCACGATCAGCACGACCATGACGGACGTGGCCTTCAGCCCGCTGACGCACCAGTACGTCATGACGTGGTGGGAGAACGGTCCGTACCGCATTCGCCAGGCGACCTTCAATGAGGACGGTGTCCTTCAGCAGATGGGCGATGTCAGCTACACGATGGGCAGCTACGACTCGCTGGCCATGGCCTATAACCCGCAGAGCCAGACCATCATCGTCACCGGGTTGAACAAAGCGAACGACGACATCACGGCTGTGGAGCTCAACGGGTACGGAGGCAAGATCAGCGCGGAGGTCTCCTCGTCCGGCGAACGCGGATGGCTGACGCGCGTGTCGTCGAGCCAATCCGCCAAGGAATGGCTGCCAACCTACCAGGACATCAATCCCAACAATTCGTCCGATCCATCTATGGTGCCGGTCTTCACCACGTCGTCGTCCGGAGGCAGCAGCACGCCACCACCGCCTGCGGACGGTGACGGCGACGGCGTGCCGGATTCCACCGATCAATGCCCGAACCAGTTCGCCCAGACGGCCACCGGATGTCCGGCGCCGCCTCCGCCCCCGCCGCAGGACTCGGACGGCGACGGCGTTCCTGACTCGATCGATCAGTGTCCGCAGTTTGCCGCGCAGACGAGCAACGGCTGCCCCATTCAGTCCGCACCCAACGGAGACTTCACGGGCGATGGCGTCTCCGAGCTCGTCTTCACGAGCCAGTCGACGGGCATGGCCTACGCGTGGCACATGAACGGCACGACGTTCACGGGCGGTGCGTTTCTCTGGGACGTGTCGGGCTATCAAGGCCTGGGGTGGAAAGTCGTCGGCACGTCGGATCTGACTGGTGACGGCAAGGCGGATCTGCTCTGGCAGAACCAGATCACCGGCGCCGTGCGGCTGTTCAAGATGGATTTCCAGTCGAAGGTCGGCGAACAGACGAACGGCCTCCAGGCCAATCCCGCGCTCTGGCGGATCAGCGGCACGGGCGACTTCAACGGTGACGGCAAGGCCGACATCGTCTGGCGCAACCAGCAGACGGGCGAAATCTACATCTGGTACATGACGACGGTCGGCGATCAGGCAAAGCTCGCCGGCGGAGACTGGTTGTGGGATGCCAGCCACGCGGTCCATCTCGCGCCAGGCCTCGATTGGCAGATCGTGGGCACGTCCGACTTCGACGGAGACGGCAAGCGGGATCTCGCGTGGCAGAACGACGACGGCAGGCTGCAGATCTATCTGATGAACGGAACAACGCTGGCGGCGCAATACAGCGCGGGGCAAGTCGATCCCAACTGGCGGCTCGCTGCGCTCGCCAATGTCGCGGGCGATCCGTTCGTCGACGCGATCTTCCAGCATCGCGTGACCGGTCAGATGTATGTGTGGGCGCGGAGCGGCAATACCTTCGTGCCGTACGGCTATCTGAACCCGGCGGCTGTCGCAGTCGACTGGACGCTGTCCGGACCGAGATAGAACCGTCCGCGGTCCGCGGTCTGCAGTCGGCCTGACTGCGGACCGCGGGCTGCGCTCATTCCCCGCAGACTGCTGACCGCAGACCGTCGCCCGCTAAACCCGCCACCATCTCGCCCACCGCCAGGCACGCTGTCAGCCCCGGCGACTCGATGCCGGCCGCGTGGATCACGTACGGGTTGCGCGAGTCGCGCCGAATCAGAAAATCCGCAAAGCGCTCCGATGCGGGGTGCAGCTTGGGCCGGATGCCGGTGCCGCCGAGTCGCAGGTCCGCCAGTGTGATGTCCGGCACGAGCGCGCGTGCCGGCTCCAGGAACGACTCGACCGGCGCGCGATCGCGCTCGTAGTCCTGCTTGTCGTCGACGTAGTGCACGGTCGGTCCGAGCCAGACTTCCCCGCCGATCGTCCGCGTGAAGTGCGTCCCGAGACCGTGGCCCGACGCGTGCGGCACGGGATAGACCAGGCCGCGCACGAGCGCGGACGCGCCGGCCGTCAGCGTCGCGTACTCGCCGCGGCACGGATAGATGCGGAGATCGTCGCCGCCGGCCAGCCGCGACACGTCATCGACGTAGAGCCCGGCGGCGTTGATCAGCAACTCCGCTTCGATACGCTCCTGCGGCGTGACGACGATGAGCCCGGCGGGCGCCGGCTCGACGGCCACGAGCGGCGAGCCGACGAGGACGTGGCCGTCGTGGCGCTCGACATCGGCCTGCAGCGCCCGCACGAGCGCTTCGGCCTCGAGCCACCCGGTATCCGGCGACCAGAGCGCGGCGGCCGCGCGCACGTACGGCTCGCGCACAGCGACGAACGCCTGGTCCACGAGCTCGATCGTCGCGCCCGCGCCCTTCGCGAGCCCGGCCACACGCTCCAGCTCGGATAACTCGTCGGCTTGCGCCACGACGAGCTTGCCGCAGCGCACGTGCGGGACGTTCTCCTGCGTGCAGTACGCGTAGAGCTGCTCGCGGCCCTCGACGCAGAGTCGTCCTTTCAGCGAGCCGGCCGGATAGTACAGGCCTGCGTGAATCACGCCGCTGTTGTGCGTCGACGTCTCCGTGCCGCAGCGGCCGTGCCGCTCGAGGACGCAGACCTCGGATCCGGTCAGGGCAAGCGCGCGCGCAATGGCGAGTCCGATCACGCCGCCGCCGGCGATGACGATCATCGCGTGTGCCTGATCCGCCGCAGCGCGGCGCGCGCGAGGATTTCGCCGCGCGTCCACAACGCCAGCCGCACGAGCGGCGCGCACACGCGCCCCACGCGTCCCGTGTACTTCGCGAACATCCGGTACGCGCTCGCGTGAAAGGCACGGATGGCCGTCGCGGGATTGAGCGCGGCCGAGCGGCCGACGGCGTGCTGCACGGAGACGGCCGGGAGATACGTACATCCGAAGCCGAGCGCCGCGGCGCGGCGACAGTAATCCGCGTCCTCCCAGTAGAGGAAGAATCCTTCGTCGAGCCCGCCGAGCCGCTCGAACAGATCGCGGCGCGTGAGCAGGCACGAGCCCGCGAGCCAGTCGACGGTCTGCGGGTGATCGGCGGTCCGCGCCGGCAGGTTGTGCCGCGTCAGCCAGTTGTTCGGAAAGTGACGTGTGAGCCACGTCGAGCGCCCGGCAATGGCCGTCGTCGGATCCGGAAATCGCCGCGCGGACGCTTGCACCCGGCCGTCCTCGTTCACCACGCGTGGACCGACGCATCCCGTTTCGGGATGGCTCGTCAGCCACGCGTCGAGCGTCTCGACGACCGGCGCGCTGATCACCGCGTCGGGATTGAGCCACAACAGCCGCGGTGTGCGCGCCGCGGCCGCGGCGCGATTGATCGCGGCGGCGAACCCGACGTTGCGCGGCGAGACGACCCATCGCACGCCCGGATGCCGCGCCTCGACCGCCGCCCGCTTCGCCTCGTCGCTCTCCTGATCGAACACGATGACCTCATCACCCGGCCGCAATGCGCAATCGACCGCCGTCAAACAGCGATTGAGGTCGTCATAGACGTGGTAGTTGACGATGAGGAGAGAGACGGGCAAGGGAGACATTGTAGCTGGCGTTCGTATCTCCCTATCTCCCTATCGCGCTATCGCACTATCTGGATCATCGGGCTATCTGGCTATCTGCCGACCAGACGTTGGCCGTCGGCGGTCACGCGCAGAGCAGATAACGAGCGAGCCCGATGTCAGATCGTGCGATAGGGAGAAAGAGAGATAGCGCGATACGCCGGCTCATCCCTTCCCATCTGCTATCGTATTCGCCCATGTCGTCGAAGCGCGCGCTGATTACGGGTATCACGGGGCAGGACGGGTCGTACCTCGCTGAGCTGCTGCTGGAGAAGGGGTACGAGGTCTACGGGCTCGCGCGGCGGCTGTCGGCGGCCAACTACTGGCGGATCGAGCACCTGCTCGATCGCTTGACGCTGATCCCCGGCGACCTGCTCGATCAGCTGTCGCTCATCCGCGTCCTCGAGCGCGTGCAGCCGGCGGAGGTGTACAACCTCGCGGCGATGTCGTTCGTCCCGGCGTCCTGGGATCAGCCGATGCTCACCGGCGAGTTCAACTCGCAGGGCGTCACCCGCGTCCTCGAGGCCATTCGCGTCGTCGATCCCAAAATCAGGCTGTATCAGGCCTCCTCGTCGGAGATGTACGGCAAGGTCCGCGAAGTGCCGCAACGCGAGACGACGCCGTTCTACCCGCGGAGCCCGTACGGGGTGTCGAAGGTGTTCGCGCACTACATCACCGTGAACTACCGCGAGAGCTACGGGCTGTTCGCGGTATCGGGCATTCTCTTCAACCACGAATCGCCGCGGCGTGGCCTCGAGTTCGTCACGCGCAAGGTCACCGACGGCGTCGCGCGCATCAAGCTCGGCCTGGCGAAGGAGCTGCGCCTCGGCAACCTCGACGCGCATCGCGACTGGGGCTTTGCCGGCGACTACGTGCGCGCGATGTGGATGATGCTGCAGCAGGACGAGGCCGACGACTACGTCATCGCGACCGGCGAGAGCCACTCGGTGCAGGAGCTCGTCGAAGTCGCGTTCGCGCACGCCGGTCTCGACTGGCACGCGCACGTCAAGCAGGATCCCGCGTTCCTCCGCCCCGCCGAAGTCGATCACCTCATCGGCGACGCCAGCAAAGCCAAAGCGCGCTTTCAGTGGACGCCGAGCGTCGACTTCCCCGGCCTCGTGCGCATGATGGTCGACGCGGACGTCGCGCGGCTGGGGCGACGGTAGAGCGGGGACCAAGGGACCAGGGGACGAAGGGACGAAGACCGCGGCCCGAAGTCGTTGTAGGGGCCGCCCTTGTGGCGGCCCGGCCCGACCGCCATCGATCACGTCGCCCGCCCTAGGGCGATTGCCCACCGTGCGCCGTTAACGTTCTCCCCCTCCGCATCTGCTACACTGGGTCTTCTGCACTGACCGCGTGGTCAGTCGACTACACACATGAGTTCTCCGCAGCGCACCAAAGCCGGCGTCGTCGCCGAGTTCCGCCGCAGTCAGATCCTGGACGCGGCCCGCGACCGGTTCGTCCGGCGCGGCGTGGCCGACACGACGGTCGATCACATCGCCCGCGCGGCGCACGTCGCGAAAGGCACGGTCTACCTCTATTACCGCTCGAAGGACGAGATCCTGCGGCAGGTGCTGGAATCGGACCTCAACGAGCTGCGCGACGTCACGTTGCCGGCGATTCAGGCCCCCGGCACGATCGATGCACGGCTGGAGCGATACGTGCGCGCGACGCTGGAGTTCTTCGAGCGCAAGCGCGACTTCATCGACCACTGCCAGCTCGAGATGAGCCCGGACGTCCGCAAGAAAGTGCGGACTGCCCTCGGCCACATTTACCAGGCGCAAGTCGATGCGTGGCAGGCCGTGCTCGCGGACGCGGTGAGTGAGCACGTCGTCTCCGTCGCGGACACGGGCCGCGCGGCGGGCGTGATCGTGAGCCTCGCGCGCGGGCTCGCGCTGCAGCGCCTCGCCGGCTGGTCGGACGACACGATTGACGCGGCGGCCGCGCGCGCGAGCCGTCTGTTCTGGAAGGGATTGGCGACACGATGAGACGGATCTTTCGCGGGCTGGCGATCGGCGTCCTGATGCCGGCGCTGGCGTGGGCACAGGACGCGCGGCTGTCGGGCGGCGTGCCGGCCGGGCCGGCGACCGACTCGACGCTGCAGCTCTCGCTGGCCGACGCCATCGCGCGCGGCCTCAAGCAGAACCTTGGCGTGATCCTCGAAGAGCAACAGGTTCGTCAGGCCGGCAGCGCGCGGCTCGATGCGTTGTCCGAGTTGCTGCCGCACCTGTCGGGCACCGTGCGCGAGAGCCGGCAGATCGTCAGCCTCGCCGCATTCGGCTTCACCGGCTTCGGCGACATCGAGCTGCCGCCGCTCGTCGGGCCGTTCAACGTGTTCGACGCGCGGCTCGCAATGTCGACGCCGGTCATCGACGTCGCCGCCTGGCAGAAGCTGCACGCGTCGTCCGCCCTCGAAACGGCGGCGCATGCCGACTCGCGGCACGTGCGCGAGACGGTCGTGCTCGCCGTCGGCAATCTCTACCTCCTCGCGATCGCCGATCGCGCGCGCGTCGACTCGGCCAATGCGCAGGTCGCGACCGCAGAAGCGCTCGTGCGGCTCGCCAACGATCGGCACGCCGCCGGCCTCGCGCCACAGATCGACGTCGTCCGCCAGCAGGTGCAGCTCGAGAGCGCGCGTGCGCAGCAGATCGCGGCGACGACGACGCTGGCGAATCGGAAGCTGCAGCTGGCGCGCGCGATCGGCCTGCCGGCCGATCAGAAGTTCGAGCTCTCGACGACGACCACGTTCGTCGCGGGCACGGCCCCGACGCTCGATCAAGCGATGCAGGAAGCCGCGACCCATCGTCCCGATCTCGCCAGCGCACGCGCGCGCGTCGAGGCCGCGAAAGCGTCGCGCCGATCCGCGTCCGCCGGCTCGCTGCCGTCGCTGCACGTCGACGCGGACGTCGGCGCGATCGGCAACGAGGCCAGCTCATCCGACACGACGTACACGGTGGCCGCGGCGGTGCACGTGCCGATTTTCAACGGCGGCAAGACGCGCGCCGACGTGCAGCGCGCCGACGCCGATCTCCGCCAGCGTGAAGCCGAGCTGGCCGATCTCGAGAACGGCCTGCGCTACGACGTCGAGTCTGCGCTGTTGACGCTGCAATCGGCTGCCTCGGCCGTGACGGTCGCCCAGAGCGCGCAGACGCTCGCGCAGAGTGAGCTGACGCAGGCGCAGGACCGCTTCAGCGCAGGCGTCGGCGACACGGTCGAGCTCGTGCAGGCGCAGGAAGCCGTCGCACGCGCGAGCGAGCAGTACATCGCAAGCGTCTACGCACACACGATCGCGAAGGCCGGCCTGGCCCGCGCGATGGGCAGCGTCGAAGAACGGTTCCTGGCACTGGTGGGAGGACAGCAGTAAATGGCGATCGAAGTGAAGCGCACCTGGATCATCGCCGCAGCCGTGGTGGTGCTCGGCGCGGGCGGCTTCTGGCTCTGGCGTGTCCTCGTCCCGCGGGAGTCGACCGACGACGCCCAGGTCGCGGGCCACGTAAGCCCGATTGCGGCACGCGTCGGCGGCACCGTCAAGGCGATCCGCGTGATGGACAACCAGACCGTGAAGGCCGGCGACGTGCTCGTCGAGATCGACAAGCGCGACTACGAGATCGCGGTCGCGCGCGCCGAGGCGGATTTCGCCGCCGCGGAAGCGGCCAGCCGTGCCGCGCACGCCGGCGTGCCGGTCACCTCGGAGACCGCGCGCAGCGAACAGCATTCGGCCAACGCCGGCGCCGACAACGCGGAGACCGCCGTCCACGCGGCCGAGCGTGAGGTCGACGCCTCGCGCGCCAAGGTGACGTCCGCCAAGGCGCGGCTCGCTGAGGTGACGGCCAACGCAACGCGCACAACGCAGGATCTCGAGCGCCTGCGTCCGCTCGCGGCGAAAGAGGAAATCTCCAAACAGCAGTTCGACGCGGCGACGACGGCCGCGCAGGCGGCGCAGGCGGCGGTCGATTCCGCGGCGGCGGCCGTGCACGAGGCGGAAGCGAATCTCGACGTCGCCGAGGCGCATCGGTCGCAAGCGGCCGGTGCGCTGACGCAGGCGCGCGCGCAGGCGCAGGCCGCGTCCACCGCGCCGCAACAGATCGCGTTGACGCAGGCGCGTGCGGCCGGTGCCGACGCGCAGGTGCAGCAGGCGCAGGCCGCGCTCGATCAGGCGCGCGTCAATCTCGAGCGCACGACGATCGTCGCGCCGACCGACGGCGTCGTCAGCCGGCGATCGGTCGAGCTGGGACAGGTCATTCAAGCGGGACAGCCGCTGATGGCGATCACGTCGCTCAGTGACGTGTGGATCGTGGCGAACTTCAAGGAGACGCAGCTCGCGCGCATGCGCGTGGGCCAGCACGCGGAGATCGAAGTCGACGGCTATGGCGGCCGCTCGTTCAGCGGCCACGTCGACAGCATTGCGGCGGCGACGGGCGCGACGTTCAGCCTGCTGCCGCCCGACAACGCCACCGGCAACTTCGTGAAAGTCGTGCAGCGCATCCCGGTGAAGATTCTGCTCGACGGCACGCACGACGCGAACGCGCCGCTGCGGCCAGGCATGTCGGTGGATGCGACGGTGTATCTGAAGTAGGAAATGTCCGCCAGACCTCGCGTCGCGATCACCGTCGGCGACCCCTCCGGCATCGGACCGGAGATCGCGCTCAAGGCCGCGTCTCACGCGCGTGTCGTCGAGGTGTGCGAGCCGGTCATCTACGGGCCGACGGATCCGTCGGCCCTCGCGGCGTTTCCGATTGGTACGGTCAACGCCGCGTCCGGCCAGGCGGCGTACGACCTGATCGTTCGTGCGGTGGCGGACGCGAGGGCGGGACGCGTGGACGCGATCGCGACGGCGCCGGTGAGCAAGTCGGCGTTCGCGGCGGCCGGCCTGCCGTGGCGCGGCCATACGGACCTGCTCGCACATCTGTGCGGACGTGCTGCGAATGATGTCGCCATGCTGTTCTGGTCCGACGTGCTTCGCGTCGTGCTCGCGACCGTGCACATCCCGTTGTCGGAGGTACCGCGCGCGATCACGACGGACGGTCTCGTTCGCACGATCGCGTTGACGGCGGCGTCACTGCCGTCGTTCGGCATCGCACAGCCACGGATTGCCGTCGCGGGGTTGAACCCGCACGCGGGCGAGGCGGGACTGCTCGGTCCCGAAGACGATGCGGTCATCGCGCCGGCCGTGAAGCAGACGCGCGAGCGTGGTCTCGACGTGTCAGGTCCGTATCCGGCCGACACACTCTTCGTGCGCGCCGCGCGCGGAGATTTCGACGTCGTGATCGCGATGTATCACGATCAGGGCCTGGTGCCGGTGAAGCTCGCGGCGTTCGGCAAGTCCGTCAACGTGACGATCGGTCTGCCGATCGTCCGCACGTCCGTCGACCACGGCACCGCGTTCGACATCGCCCGCCGCGGCGTCGCCGATGAAGGCAGTCTCGTCGAAGCGATCGTCCTCGCCGCGCGTTTGGCGAGAACTTCGAACTTGGAACTTCGAACTTAGAACTTCGGAACCGGAGAACTTCGGAACCCGAACCTCAGAACCTGGAACCTCGGAACTCAGAACCTCAAGCGAATGGCCTCTTCCACCGTCACCATTTCCGCCTCTGCCGGCGAGGCGACCGATCGCACGCGCTGGTTCATCCTGCTCGGATTGATCACGGCCTCGATCATGGAAGTGCTCGACACCACGATCATCAACGTCGCGCTGCCGCAGATGGCCGGCAATCTCAGCGCGACGCGCGAAGAAGTCGCGTGGGTCAGCACGTCCTACATCCTCGCGAACGTCGTCGTGCTGCCGATGACGGCGTTCTTCACGGAGACGTTCGGCCGCAAGCGGTATCTGACGTTCTCGATCCTGCTGTTCGTCGTGTCGTCGATGCTTTGCGGCACGGCGACGAGCCTCGGCATGCTCGTCGTGTGGCGTCTGATTCAGGGCGCGGGCGGCGCGGCGCTGCTCTCGACGGCGCAGGCGACGCTGCGTCAGGTGTTCCCACGCAGCGAGCAAGGCCTGGTGCAGGCGATCTTCCTGCTCGGCGTCATCGTCGCGCCGACGCTTGGTCCGACGCTCGGCGGCTGGATCACCGACAACGCGAGCTGGCACTGGTGCTTCTTCATCAACCTGCCGATCGGCCTCGTGTCGGCATTTCTCGTCGTGACGTTCCTGCACGATCCCGTGGGCCAGCAGCGCCGCACGGGTCCGATCGACTGGCTCGGCATCACGCTGCTCATCGTCGGCGTCGGATCGCTGCAGTACGTGCTCGAGGAGGGCAACATCCTCGACTGGTACTCGAGCAAGCGCATCCTGTATCTATCGATCATCTCGGGCGCCGCCTTGTCGGTGCTCATCTGGTGGCAGCTTTCGTCGCGCAACTCGCACCCGGTGATCCAGTTCCGTGTGCTGAAGAACCGCGACCTGCTGGCGTCGATCCTGCTGTTCGTCGTGCTCGGCTTCGGGTTGTACGGCGGCGTCATCATCTTCCCGCTGTTCACGCAGACGATCCTCGGCTTCTCGCCGACAGAGACGGGCCTGGCGATGATGCCCGGCGGCGTCGCGACGGCAATCCTCGCCGTTGTTTGCGGACGGCTGCTGAACGGTGAGCGGCCGATGGCCGACCCGCGCTTCCTGGTGCTCGGCGGCATGGCGCTGATGCTGCTCGCGATGTGGACGCTGGGACACCTGTCGACCGTCGCGGGCGAAGCGGACGCGCGCTACGCGCTCATCATTCGCGGCGCGGCGCTCGGCCTGCTCTTCACGCCGATCAACAACGTCGCGTTCGGCAGCTTGAAGCCGCAGGAGGCGCAGCAGGCGTCCGGGCTCATCAACCTCGCGCGGCAGCTCGGCGGCAGCTTCGGCATCGCCGTGCTCGGCGCCTATCTGACGCGGCACATCGCGTATCACCGCGCCGATCTCGTGCAGCACCTGTATCCGGGCAGCGCCGCGTTCCAGGCGCGCTTCGATCCGCTCGTCGCGATGCTGACGACGCAGGGCGCGTCGCTCGCGGACGCGCAGCAGCGCGCGCTGGCGATCCTCGACGGCACGATGATGCGTCAGGCCTCGATGCTCGCCTACAACGACGCGTGGCTGCTGCTGCTCGCGAGCTTCGTCTGCGTCATCCCCGCGGTGTTCCTGCTGCGGAAGCCGGGCTCACGCGCCGCGGCGGCGATCGCGGCGGATGCGCATTAGGCGCACCGCGGACGGCCGTCCGCGGTGCGCAGGCTTCCGCAACAGGCGACGCGCGACGAGACCTTTCCGTCGCTGTAGCCCGTGGCCCGAAGCCCGCGTAGTCATGGTTGCGATCACGGCAGCGGCGATGCCATAATCGCGTGTTGCCGGTGGGGGCGGTTAGCTCAGTGGTAGAGCATCGGCCTTACACGCCGGCTGTCGCAGGTTCGAGCCCTGCACCGCCCATTTTCAGAAGTTCGAAGTGCGAATTTCGAGGTTCGAAAAGATCTTTCGGCGACACGGGTTCGATGAGCAGCATTTCGAACTTCGAACGTCATCCTTCGAAGTTCTCCGAGCGGGGTCGTAGTTCAGCTGGTTAGAACGCTGGCCTGTCACGCCAGAGGTCGCGGGTTCGAGTCCCGTCGGCCCCGCCACTTCCCTCAACCAAAGGCTCCTGCGCGATAGGATCGCCTCGATGCCGTTTCGCAACATCATCGGCCACGCTGCCGTCGTCGACCTGCTTCGGCAGGCGGCGCGGCGCAATCGCGTGCCGCAGAGCCTGCTGTTCGCCGGGCCCGACGGTGTCGGGAAACGCGCGGTCGCAACCGCGCTCGCGCAAGCCGTCAATTGTCCGAATCGCGCCGACGGCGACGCGTGCGGCACGTGTCCCGTCTGCTCGCGCATCGCACGCGGGCAGTTCTCCGACGTGACGTGGCTCGAGAAGGGCTCCGAAGCGTCGATCAAAATCAAGCCGCTGCGCGAGCGCATCCTCGACGTCGTCGGCTATCGGCCCTTCGAGGGTGCGCGGCGCGTCTACATCATCGAGCCGGCCGACGAGCTGACGCTCGAAGCGCAGGACGCGCTCCTGAAGACGCTCGAAGAGCCGCCGCCCGCCGCAATGCTGATCCTCATCACGGCGTATCCGGACACGCTGCTGCCGACGATTCAGTCGCGCTGCCGGCGTTTGCGGTTCGGTCTGCTCTCCGAGCACGACGTCGCGCGCGTGCTGGCCGAGCGTGCTGGCGTCGACGCCCGAACGGCGGCGCGGCTGGCCGCGGTGTCGGGCGGCAGCGTCTCGCGCGCGCTGAGCGAAGAGACCGGTGATTTCGACGATGATCGTGCGGCGGCGTTGGGATTGTTGCGTGCGGCACGCGGCACGAACATGGCGGAGCGGCTGAAGGCCAGCGCGGCGCTGGCGCAGCACGGATCGAAGCGCCGCGATCGCGAAGCGCTGTCCGCACGGCTCACGATCCTGTCCTCGTTGCTCCGCGACTTGAGCGCGTTGTCGGCGTCGAGCGACGTCGCGCTGGCCAACACGGACCTCGACGCCGATCTGCGATCGCTGCTCGGCAGCTTCCAGGCGAATCGTCTTGTCGACGCCTTCGACCTCGTCGACCGCGCCGAACACGCGCTCGGCCGCAACGCGAGCCCGAAGATCGTCGCGGATTGGCTGGGCGCGGGGATCTAGTGACGAGCCGTTCGAAGTTCGAAGTTCCAGGTTCGATCACGGCTCTTGATTCAGCGCACCCACGCCCCGAATGCCCAGCAGATGAGCGCGTTGGCGGTCGCCATCGTGAAGTCGTCGCTGCCGCGTGGAGAATAGAGCTCGAAGAACGACGTCGACACGGCGATCGCCAGTGACAAGCCGTACCACGACGGCCCGAGATGCTGGCTCGCAACGACACCGGCGCAGAGCACGAACGCGCCGAGAAACCCCGCCACGAGACCGGCGATGGACTTGCGGTTCACGTCGCCCACGCCCCACACCTTGATTTTCTGTTTGCCGAAGAGCGATCCGAACACTTCCGCGCACGTGTCGTTGGCGATGTACGAGCCCCAGATCATCGCGAAGATGGGCGCGAACTCCTGTCGCGGAAAGACGGCCGCCAGGTGCGCGCCGACCGGCACCATGATGAATTTGAAGCCGGCCCAGAGCGTCGTGATGAGCAGGCAGTTGGCGCGCGCCAGCATGCCGTCCATCACGCGCGACTGCGGCCCGTAGAACACCGCGCCGATCCAGCCGTTGAGATAGTAGACGCCGAGAAACACCCAGCCGGTGACGACCGCATCGAACAGGTTGTCCTGGATGAATCCCATCGCGAAGTTCGCTTCGGGATGCTGAGCCACCTGCACATACAGGTAATAGAAGCCCGCGGCCGCGAGCGTGATGAACCGGCCGCGACGGCCGATCATGTCGACGATGCGGATGCGCCGCTCGGAGTAGCGCGAGACGAGCGCCGGCACGTCGTACGGCTGATCCATGCGCGACGAGAACGCGGCGCGCCGATCCTCCGGCGTGAATCCGACGACCCCTTTCAGCAGGGCGCTCTTGATGCCCCACCAGATGAAGCCCCAGATCACGTAGAAGAACACGATGCCGGACAGGACGCGTCCGATCGCCTCGCGATCGACCTGGTAGCCGTGGGCGAACGTCGATGCCTCGCCGCGGGCCATCGCGTGCAGCCAGAAGACCGTCAGGACGGCGTTGAACAGCAGCGCGCCAAGGAAAATGCGGGACGCGGTCTTCTTGCGTGCGTCGATCGCGGCGGGAGCGGGAACCGCAAGCTCGGTCATAAAGGGTATGGGGAGGCGCCAACGTTACATTGGCGTTACATACTCTAGACGAACGAGCGGCGGCCGGATCGACGGCCCCCGCATACAATTGACGGCCGACGGCATGTCCGACGCCTATTTCTACGAGCCCTCCCAGGGACACGGCCTCCGCCACGACCCGCTCAACGCCATCGTCGCGCCCCGGCCGATTGGATGGATCTCGTCCCGCAGCGCGGATGGACAGTTGAATCTCGCGCCGTACAGCTTCTTCAATCTCTTCTGCTACCGGCCGCCGATCGTCGGCTTTGCGAGCACGGGATGGAAGGACAGCGTGCGCAATGCGCAGGAGACCGGCGAGTTCTGCTGGAGCCTGGCCACGCGCCCGCTCGCCGAGGCGATGAACCTGACGAGCGCGGCCGTCGCACCGGACGTGGACGAGTTCGCGCTCGCCGAGCTCACGCCGATCGCCTCACGACTCGTGGGGGCGCCGCACGTGGCCGAGAGCCCGGTGTCGTTCGAATGCCGCGTCACGCAGATCGTGCCGCTGCACGGTGCCGACGGCGCAGTCGCGCAGAGCTGGCTGACGCTCGGCGAGGTCGTCGGCGTCCACATCGCGCGGGATCTCGTCGCCACCGGCATCTACGACACCGTCGCCGCGCATCCGATCGTGCGAGGCGGCGGCCCGACCGAGTACTTCGAGATCACCGCCGCCGCACGCTTCCACATGACGCGGCCGTCGGTCAGCAGCCTGTAGCCCGAAGCCTGTAGCCCGTAGCCCGTAGCCCGATATGATTTCCTTCCCTCGCCTCACCGTTGCGTTCGCGATGTTCTGCCATGACTACGATCCCGATCGGCCGACGGACTTGCGTCAGATGACGACGGGGATCGGCGGATGGACGGAGAGCGATCCGCCCACGGTGCAGCTGACACTCGCGGTCGGCCTGTGGAACGCAGGCGGCCCCGGACAGGTGCGGTGCCGGATGGGCGTCCGCCGGCCCGGCGAAGAGGTGCAATTCCTCGGCGAAGGCGAGGCGACGGTCGATGACTCCGGCGAGATGGTCGTCATGCCGCTGAAGCTCACGCTGACGTTCGAGCGGCCTGGCACGTACTGGGCGATTGGCGAGTTCGACGGGCAGCGCCTCGTCGAGGTGCCGTTCTCGGTCACGGCCGATCCGGCGCCGACGCAGCCCGTGCTGCAGTGATTGCCCGGGCGGCGGACGGGCGCATCAGGCTACACTGACGCCATGCTGATCTCGCTCCGCAACCTCGAGAAGTCCTATCCACAGGGACCGTCGACCTACTACGTCCTCCGCCAGATCACGCTCGACATCAAAGAGGGCGAGTTCGTGTCGATCATGGGGCCATCGGGCGCGGGCAAGTCGACGCTGCTCCACATCCTCGGCATGCACGACGGCATCTGGAGCGGCGAGTACGACTTTCTCGACATGCCGGTCCACCGCATGAGCCCGAAGCAGCGGACGCAGCTGCATAAGCAGCACATCGGCTTCGTCTTCCAGAGCTATCACCTGCTGGACGATCTCACCGTCTACGAGAACCTCGAGGTGCCGCTCACCTACCGCGACATCCCGAAAAAAGAGCGGCAGAGTCTCGTCGCGGACACGCTCGATCGCTTTCAAATCGTCGGCAAGAAAGATCTCTATCCGAATCAGCTCTCCGGCGGACAGCAGCAGCTCGTCGCCGTCGCGCGCGCGGTCATCGCGAGCCCCAAGGTCCTGCTTGCCGACGAGCCCACCGGCAATCTGCATTCGGAACAGGGCCGCGACATCATGGAGCTCTTCCGCACGCTCAACTCCGCTGGCACGACGATCGTGCAGGTCACGCACTCGGACACGAACGCCGCCTACGGCTCGCGCATCATCAATCTGCGAGACGGATGGATTGTCTGACGCGGCCTTCGGCCGCGTCAGAACTTCGAACTTGGAACTTCGAACTTCGAAATTTGCCACCCTGCAATTCCCAAAGTGCAAAGTTCGAAGTTCAAAGTTTGCGGCGCCGCGCGAAGCGCGGTGCCGCAGAGGTCTGTCCACGTGCACATCGCGACACAACGCGCGCGTGTCACGTCGCATGCGCGCGGCTGACGATTCTGTTGACGAGACACCAAGTCTCGCGCGCACATCTGCACGAACGACCATTTGACAGGCTCTAAATCGGTCTCGAGACGGGCACCGCCTTTGCTATGCCACGCAGCATGCTCGCTCGTCGTGCTCCCGAACTTGCACTCTCCCGCCGTCAAGCGCCGCGATTCCCGGTCCGGGGACGGCTGAAGACGCGGATCACGACGTTGCACCTCGACGTGGACATGCGCGACGTGAGCGCCGGCGGCTTTCTCGTCGCGACATCGATCGACATCACGACCGGCGATCTGCACGTCTTCGAAGTGATCCTCGAGACCGGCGAGCGGTGCACGCTGCGCGCCCGCGCGGTGCACTGCCACGCGCCGCGAGCCGACGAGCCCGCGTACCTCAGCGGCTGGCGATGCGCGACCGACGAGGCCACGCAAATCGGCCTCGAGATGATCCTGGCCCACCTGATCGAGCACGACACGACGGCCGACGAGCCCGCGGCGCCGCCGCAGAAGACGGCGTCCGCGTGGCAGATCGCGGTCGCCGCGATTTCGTCCGGCAACCTGGCGGGCCACGCGGTCATCTGCACGGACCTGCGCTACGCGTCGCTGCGTTGGCTCATCGCGGCGCAAATCGATCGGCGCTACGGCAGCCCGGCCATGTGGCGCGCGGTCACGGCAGAGCTCGAGCAGGCCGGCGAGGCCGGCGGCCTGCTGTCTCCGGAGTCGGTGACCGCCAGCCTGCTCTTGCCTGAAGCGCTTCGCGGCAGCTGCGCGCTGCGCATCGAAGATCGTCCCGCCTTCCCCGCCCACCGTCGCGACGCCCTGACGGACGAGCTCGATCGCCATCTCTGGCAGCTCGCGGACGCCGTGACGACGTAGGGGCGCCCCTTGTGGGCGCCCAGGGCCGCCACAAGGGCGGCCCCTACGATCCGGGCGACGCGTAGGGGCGCCCCCCCGTGGCCGCTCGTCGGATCTTCAACGTGTGAAAATGTTCCCGCTTGCCCGCCGTTCCCCATCTCCGATTCGATTTCGCTGATGCGGCCGGGCGCCGCGCGCCGCTGATCTTCGAACGTCCCATCGAGATTGTCGTCGCGGCCGACGTCCGCGACGTACGTCGCGCCATGCGGGACGTCGAAGCGGGACTGCGGCGAGGTCTGTACGCGGCGGGATATGTCTCGTACGAAGCCGCGCCCGCATTCGATGCCGCGCTGACGACGCGCGAGCCGTCCGGGCCTCCACTCGTGTGGTTCGGCTTGTTCGAACGACCCGTATCCGGCGCGTCGTCTTCCATGACACGCGACGACATCCCGCTCGACGAGGGGCCAGGGCCAGCGTGGACGCCAGACATCACCCGCGACGATCATCGTGCCGGCGTCGCGGCCGTGCGCGACGCGATTCTGTCCGGCGACAGCTACCAGGCCAATTACACCTTCAGACTGCGTGCGCCGCTCGATCCGCGCACAACGCCGGCGTTGTACCGGCGGCTGTCCTCCGATCAGCGCGCGCCGTATTCGGCGTTTCTCGATCTCGGCCCCTGGCAGTTGCTGTCGCTGTCACCGGAGCTGTTCTTCCGCATCAACGGCGGACGCCTCGTCACGCGGCCGATGAAGGGCACCGCCCCGCGCGGACGCTGGCGCGAGGATGATGAGGCGCAGGCCGCATGGCTCGCGGCGTCGGAGAAGAATCGCGCGGAGAACGTGATGATCGTCGATCTCGCGCGCAACGACGTCGGCCGCGTCGCCGAGATCGGCACGGTCCGCGCCTCGTCACTCTTCGACGTCGAACGTTATCCGTCGGTGCTGCAGATGGTCTCGACGGTCGAAGGCCGCCTGCGCGCCGGCACGACGCTCACGGACGTCTTCACCGCGCTCTTCCCCGCCGGGTCGATCACCGGTGCGCCGAAGACGAGCAGCATGCGGCTGATTGCCTCGATCGAGCGCGCACCGCGCGGCGTCTACTGCGGCGCGATCGGCTACGCCTCGCCCACCGGTGACGCCGTGTTCAACGTCGCGATCCGGACGGCGACGATCGACGTCGAGCGCGGCGTCGCCACGTACGGCGTCGGCGGTGGCATCACGTGGGACTCGCGCGCCGACGACGAGTACGCGGAGGCGATCAGCAAGGCGGCGTGCCTGACGCCCACGCCTGCGTTCGATCTCCTCGAGACCATGAGGCTCGAGGACGGACGATACGCTCGTGAAGCCAGACATCTGCAGCGGCTGCGGGAGTCGGCCGCGTTTTTCGATCGCTCGTTCGACAACGACGTCGTCGTGCGCGCGTTGCGCGAGCACGCGCGTTCGCATGCGGGCACGTCCCGCCGCGTGCGCCTGCAGCTCGACGCGACGGGACATCCGCGTATCGAAAGCCGGCCGCTCGACGCGCCCATTCGTGAACCGGCGCCTGTCGCCCTCGCGACGAGGCCGGTATCTCGTGATGATTGGCGTCTGTATCACAAGACCACGCAGCGCGACGTCTACGACGAGCATCGGCGCGCGCAGCCCGACGTGTTCGATGTGCTCTTGTGGAACGACGAGCGTATCGTCACCGAGTTCACGATCGGCAACCTCGTCGCGGAGATCGAGGGCGAGCGCTGGACGCCGGATCGTCGATCCGGTCTGCTCGCCGGCGTCTTCCGCGGCGAGTTGCTCGATGCCGGTGAGATCCGCGAGCGCGTCATCACGATCGAGGATCTCGCGCGCGCGACGCGCCTGTGGCTGATCAACAGCCTGCGGGAATGGGTGGCCGTTCGGCTTCAGCCCCCGGCACCCGACTCGAACCACGTCGTGCGACGCACGTAGTCGACATAGCTGAGCACGATCCGCACGACTTTCCGCGACACGTCCGGCTCGGCGTAATCGGCCACGGCAACGTCGTTGCGTGCCGGCGCGCCTTGCGTCGTCGCAAGCTCGACGGCTTGCAGCAGCCGGCGCGGCCCGAGACCGCTCATGATCGTCATCCCGGCTTCCATCGCTTCAGGCCGCTCGTGTGCGTCGCGGATCATGACGCCGGGCACGCGCAGCAGCGTCGCTTCCTCGCTCAGCGTTCCGCTGTCGGACACGACGCAGAACGCGTGCGTCTGCAGCTTGATCCACTCGAAGAACCCGAATGGCGGCAGGAGCTCGATCGTGGCCGGACGTTTGCCGGTGCGGCGCGACAGTGCCGCCAGCCGCTTGCGCGTGCGCGGATGCGTGGACATGACGATGCGCCGCCGATAACGGCGCGCCAGCGCGTCGAGCGACGCCAGCAGCGCGCTGAGACGCGCCGGATCGTCGACGTTCTCCTCACGGTGCGCGCTGACGACGATGTATCGTCCCGGCTCGAGCGACAGCCGCTCCAGGATGTCGCTCGCCTCGATGCCCGGCCGGTAGTAGTCGAGCACCTCGCGCATCGTCGATCCGATCTTGATGACCGTCTCCGGCCGCAGGCCTTCCTCGAGCAGATAGCGGCGCGCGTGCTCCGTCAGCGGCATGTTGATGTCGCTGATGTGATCGATGATCCGGCGGTTCACTTCCTCGGGCACGCGATCGTCGAAGCAGCGGTTGCCCGCCTCGAGATGAAACACCGGGATCCGCCGCCGTTTCGCGGCGATGGCGGCGAGACAGCTGTTCGTGTCGCCGTACAGCACGAGCGCCTCGGGCCGGACGCGTGCGAGCACCTCGTCCGCCTTCGCAATCACGTTGCCAATCGTGCGTGCCGGGGTCTCGTCGGCGACGCGCAGGACGTGGTCCGGCCGGCGGATGTCGAGCTGCCGGAAGAACACCCCGTTCAGACCGTCGTCGAAATTCTGTCCGGTGTGCACGAGCGTATGGCGCGTGTGGCGATCGAGGGCCGCGATGATGCGGCTCATCTTGATCAGCTCGGGACGCGTGCCGACGATCGTCATCACCGAGAGCGGCCGTCCGCTCGCGCGCGGGCGAGCGCTCATCGCAGCAGCTCCGTGGCCTCTGCCAGATCGACCTGATCGAGCATCAGATGATTTTCCCGTAGCAACGCGGCGGTCCGCTCGAGATCGACAGGCGCGTCGGCGGAGCTGTACTCGCGATTGAGCGGCAACCGATCGGACGACGGCAGCGCGGCAAGCTCGGGCAGCATCGGCGCGATCGCGTAGTAGCCGCCGCGAGCGAACGCATGCCGGCACTCTTCGTCGGACACGAGAATCTCGTGCTCCTTTTCGCCCGGACGAATGCCCGTGATGCGGATGGGCGTGCCGCGGTCGCCAATCAGGGCCCGCGCGATGTTGATGACGGACGCGGACGGCGCGGTCGGAATGACGATCTCGCCGGGCGCGCCGTGCGCGATGGCCTCGAAGACCGTGTCGACGGCCTGATCGAGCGTCATGAGGAATCGCGTCATCGATTCCGCGGTGATCGTCACCGGCCCGCCGGTACGAATCTGCTGATGGAACAGCGGCAGCACCGATCCGCGCGAGGCCATGACGTTGCCGTACCGCACGCAGACGAAGCGGGTCCGGCTGTTGAGCACATTCGCCGCCGTGAAGATGCGCTCGGCGATCGCCTTCGACATGCCCATGACGTTGACGGGCTTGCACGCCTTGTCCGTGCTCACGCCGACCACCACTTCGACGGGCAGGCTCAGCTCGCGGATCGCGCGGACGATGTTGGCCGCGCCGTCGCAGTTGGTGTGGATCGCCTGCTCGGGAAAATACTCGCAGGTCGGCACCTGCTTGAGCGCGGCGGCATTGATGATGATGTCCGCGTCGCGCGCGGCCGCGGCGACGTCGCCGTACGCGCGCACGTCGCCGATGCGAAACTCGAGGATCTGCGTGAAGTTGTGGTAGATGACCTCGTCGGTGCCGACGCGCCGCTGCTGATACGCGAGCCGCATCTCGTGCTGCTTCGCCTCGTCGCGCGACAGGATGATGACCTTGCCCGGCCGGCCGTGCTCGCCGGCGAGCAGCCGCCGCACGAGCACCTTGCCGAGCGAGCCGGTCCCGCCCGTCACCAGGATGCGCTTCGCCGTCAAATCCATGTGTGCGAGTCTCATGCTTCCTGCGCGCCCGCCACGGCCGCGCGTGCCTGCCGCTGCCGAATGTCGCCGGCGAGCTCGTCCAGCATCTCGTTCCACGCCGGCGCGCGATAGCCGGTGGCATCCGCGAATCGATCCGCGAGGAGACTGCGATCGCAGACGAACGTGTCGTCCGCGGCAATCTCGATGTCCGTACGGGCCAGCCGCCGCGAGAGCTCCGTCAGCAGCGCGTACTTGGTGATCGGCGCGGACGCGACCTGCCAGACGCCTTGAAGATCCGGATGGTCGAGAAGGATCCGCTCGATGAGCCTGCCGAGCACGCGTGTCGTCAATCCCGTGTAGATCGCGCGACGGAACCCGCGAATCATACCGCGTTGCGCGAGGAACCATTCGATCAGGCCCACCTTGCGGCTCAGCTCCAGACCGATGATCGACGTGCGCAGCGTGAGGCCGGGGGCGTGCTCCACTTCGCCGAGGAGCTTCGATCGTCCGTAGAGATCGACGGGATCGGGGACGTCGCTCTCGCGATAACCGCCGGTGCGCCCCGAGAACACGCAATCGGTGCTGACGTGGACGAGCCGCGCACCGCCCGCGCGGCACAGCTCCAGCAGCCGGTGTGGAAAGAGGGCGTTGATCTCGATGGACGGAATCGCGGCCTTTGCCTCGTCGCGCTGCTTGACGATGCCGATGCCATTGACGACGGCTGCCGGCGAGACGCGCTCGATGACGGATCGCACGGCATCGGGATCACGCGCGTCAACGCCGTCAATCGTGTTGTGCGTAGAAAACAGGCCGTACGACGCATAGGCCGCGAGTGGCTGGCGCACGGTGACGGTCACGTCGTGCCGCTCCGACCACATCGTCAGGAGCTGATGGCCGAGCATGCCGTCGCCGCCAAGGATCAGAATCCTCACGCACGTGCCTCCGTCATCTCACGCAACCACCGATCGAGCTGCGCCACCAGCGTGGCCCGATCGAAATGCGTCGTCGCGTATGCCCGGCCGCTGCGTCCCATCTCGGCTCGCGCCTCGGCGCTGGCCGTCATGAGCGCGCGCACGCCGTCCGCGAGCGCCCGCGCGTTCTCCGGCTCGACGACGACGCCGGCGCGCGCGTCCCGGACGATGCGCGCGCCTTCGCCTTCGAGCGCGGCGAGAATCGGCCGGCCCACCGCGAGCGACGTCTGCAGCTTCGCGGGAACGGTTGACGCGAAGCTCTCGTTGCGACGCAAGCTCACGAGCAGCGCATCCGCCAAGCTCAAATAGCGCGGCATCGTGGTCTCCGGACGCCAGCCGAGGAAGCGCACGACGTCGTCCAAGCCGCGGCTGCGGCTCTCCGATTCGAGCGCTGTGCGCTGATTGCCATCGCCGATGAACACCCATCGGACGCCAGCATCGCGCAACATCGCCGCGGCGTCGAGCACGACCTCGAGCGCCTGCGCCGATCCCAGATTGCCGCCGAAGACGACCGTGAATCCTTCGGGAAACTCGCGACGCTCTGGCGCGTCCGGCTCGACGGTCTCGGGCCGGTAGAAATCGTCCGCCCAGTTCGGGAGCAAACGAATCTTCGCGACCTCCGGGCACACGCGTCGCACGGGCGCTTCGAACGCGGCAGACTGCACGAGCACGAGATCGCAGCGGCGATAGATCCAGCGTCCAAGCGCCGTCGCCATCCGCAGCAGCAGCGGCGATCGCACGATGCCGAGCGACGCGAGGTTGTCCGGCCACAGATCCTGCACCCAGATCGCCATCGGCGTGCCGCGCAGCCGCTTCATCAGCAACGCCGGCAGCGCGACGGTGATCGGCGACGGCGCGTACACGAACACCGCGTCGAAGCGCCCGCGTGCGACGAACGGCGCGAGGACGAGGCCGTTCGCGATGAACGACAGATACGTGAGAATCACGCGGACGTTGCGGCGGCGGCCGCGCGGCAGCGTCGGCACGCGGCGCACGTCGGCGCCGAAGTACGTCTCGCGGTACGGCCCGCGCCACGAATATCCCTCGAACGTCCGTCCCGCCGGATAGCTGGGCATGTTCGCCAGCACGGTCACGTCGTGGCCCAGATCGCGCCAGGCCTGGACCAGGTGATTGACGCGAAACGACTCGGGCCAGAAGTACTGCGTGACGAGGAGGATTCTCATCGCCCTCCCGATCGCGCCGCGACGGCCGACAGCAAATCGAGGTGCAGCTTCGCCACGTGCGACCACGAGAATCGCCCGGTCGCGACGCGCTGCCACTGCGCGCCCATCGCGCGAAGCGCGTCGCGATCGCGCGCGGCCGCGCTCAGGCCACGTACGAGGCCGTCGACCGAGGCGTCGACGACCCACCCGCCACCGGATTCCGCGACGTCCGGAATGCCGCAGCGATCGGTGATGAGCACGGGCCGTGCCGCGGCGGCCGCCTCGAGCACGACGATCGACATCGCCTCGCGGCGCGACGGCACGACGAGCAGATCGGCCGCGGCCAGCGCGTCGGCCTTCGCCGCCGTCTCGAGAAAGCCGGTGAACGTCACGCGCCCGGTCATGCCCGCCGCAGCCACCTGCGTCCGCAGTTGCGACAGCATCCCATCGTCGGGACCGGCAATGACAAGTCTCCAGCCGGGCAGGTCCGCTGCCGCGCGGGCGAAGGCGTCGATGAGCAGATCCGGCCCCTTGAGCGGCGCGAGGCGGCCCAGGAAGAGCGCGATCGGCGCGTCGCCGAGGCGATGCTGCTGGCGGAAGGTGTCGCCGACGCCGGGAGGAACGTGCGGGATGCCGTTCGGAATGATCGTGACGGCCCCGGCCGGTACACCGTAGTGCGCGTAGTGCTCGATCTCATCCGACGTAATCGCGATGTGCGCCGACGCGTTGCGGATCAGCCGCCGGCCCCAGAGAACGTTGTAGATCACCTTGAGCAGCCGCGATCGTCCGAACGGCGGCAGCGCACCGGCCGGGCACACGACGTACGGCTTGCCCATGCGCACGGCGGCGCGCCACGCCAGCACGTTGATGATCGTCCAGTGATTGACGAGCATCAGAATGTCGGCGTCCGCAACCGCGGTTCGCAGCGCCTCGAAGCCCGTCCACGACACGCGGAAACGGCCGCCAATCGACGGCAGCTTGACGATGCGGATGCCGCGCAGCTGTGTCTGCGTGAGGGATCCGACCGCCGTCGTGGCGATCGTGCAGTCGACGCCTTGCGCCGCGAGGGCGCGCGTGGCCTGAAGCGCACGCGCGGCGCTGCCGCCGCCGGTCCTCGGGTCGAGCGTCATGTTGACGACGAGCAGCTTCATGCGGACGCCGGATCTCCTTTCGAGGCCGTGTCGTGCGCGGCGGCCGCGTATCGCTCGAGCGCGTCGGCGAACGTCACCGGCGGCGTGAATCCCGCGTGCCGCAACCGGTCGCTGCTGAACCGCGCCGCGGGATTGAGCGAGTACCGCCCGCTCGCCTCGAGGACGGCCGTCAGCGCCGCCAGCGGAAGACGAATCGGCTCGACGCGGCGGTCGCGAAATCCCAGGCCGCGCCGCACGATGCGCTCGACGTCGGCGAAGTTGTTCTCCGGTGCCTCATCGGCTGCGACCTGGTAGAGGCCGTCGTCGATCGCGCGCGGCGACGTCGCCGCGAACCGTACGGCGGCGGTCACCGTTTCGACGGGCACGAGATTCATCGCACGCCGGCCGTACAGGCACGCGCGGACGTAGCTCTCGATGCGCGGTCGCGTCCGCAGATCGTTCGTGAGCTTCTTCAGGTTCAACCCGTTCTCGCCGAAAACGGCCGTCGGCCGGAGCACGACGAGCGGAAATGTCCCGCTCGCACGCTCACGCAAACGCGCCTCGATCGCCAGCTTGGTCCGCTGATATGGCGTCGCGGGCCGGCACGGCGTGTCTTCGGAGATCCATCGGTCCGGGCAGGGCCCGACGACCGTGGCGGTGCTGAGATGGACGACGCGAGACGCCGCGCAGGCCGCACCGGCTGCGGCAAGGCCATCCGCCATCGCGAGATTGACGTCCGCTGGCGCGTGCGCGTCGAACGCGAGGTTGACGACGACACTGCCCTTCGGCAACGCGGGCGCAAACGACGATGGCTCGCGGAGATCGCCATGGATGACGCGTTCGTGAGGCGCCGGATCGGTTGAGCGGCGCGTGACGAGCAGCACGTCGCGGGCCCAGGCGGGCGCGGCACGGCGCACGTGCCCTCCGACGAAGCCGCTGGCGCCGAAGATCACGAGCGCCGCGACGCGATCGTCCGTCACGCGTGCGGCGACGTCATGCCGAGCACGTCCTCCCGGATGTATCGCGCGAGACGTTCGCCCTGCCGATCCCAGGTCTTTTCGCGGAGCATGAAGTCACGCGCGCGCAGGCCCAGTCTCTCGCGTTCCGCCGGATCGATCGCACGGATCTCTTGAATGCGGACCGCCAGCGCCTCCGGCGTCTCCTCGCGCAGCAAATACAACACGTGGCCGTACTCGGACTCGACGTGTCCCGTGCACGTTGAGAGCACCGGCGTCCCGGACGCGAGCAATTCCATCAGCTTCGACGGAAAGAAATAGCGCGTGTCCACCGCCTTGGTGAGCCGCGCGTTGAGCAGGAGATCGGCGGAGCGATACAGATCGACAACCTCCTCGAAGCTGAGAAATCCGCGGAACGACACGCGCGGATCGCGCGCGGCGAGGTCCGCGGCGTACGCCGCCCGTGAGCCCGCACCGGCGATGATCAGCTCGTATTCGTCAGGCAACAGCGCCATGGCCCGCGCGATGAGCTCGACGCCATTGTACGGTTCGAGCGTGCCGGCGAGGACGATCCGGAACGGCGGCCCGGCACGGACATCGGCCGGCGGCGGGCCCACGCGATCCGCCGGCACGCCGCCCTCGATCAGACAGACGCGTCTGCCGGGAATCAGATCCTCGGCAATGGCGCGCGAGACGACCATGTGTCCGTCGAAGCGCGGCAGCAGCCACCGTTGCATTGCGAAATCGAGACGCCACTTCCAGGTATCGGGCACGATCCCGCCCGGCCGCCAGACGTCGAGCACCGAGACGACCGCCCGGCTGCGGGTGATCCGCGCGGCCAGCCAGACGCATACGCCGGGCGGCATGGTGAGATTGATCACGCACATCACGCGCGGCTGGCCGCGATGACGCCAGGCCCAGGCAACGAGCATGGCCAACGTGGAGATCCCGGCGGTCAGGACCTTGAGGGGATGGACGTTCAGAAACGGAATCAATCGGACGCGAATGCCGCGTGTCGCGGCCAGCAGTCCGACGCGCCCGACGAGGCGCGGCATGCGGGGAAACGCGGGCACGGGCTCGAGGCTGTAGACCGCGGAGGGCACGAGGCCCGCCTCCGACAACCCGCGGACGAGCTCGGCTTGAAACATCTGCCCCGCACGATTGAACGCCGGGCCCTGGAAGCGCGAGCCATCGCCCACAAACGTGCCGATGACGACGAGCGCCACGGGCGGCGTCGGCGGCGTGCGTGACCGCTCATGATTGCCCCGCGCGCTCATCGTCCCATCGGCGATGACAGCCATCGCGGCAATGCTCCGATGCCGGAGCTCGCGGGTACCATGACCCACAGGAGCCCGCCTCCGAGCAGCGCGACGACCGTCCCGGTCGCGACGATTCCGATCCAGGAGTGCGACGGGCCCGTGAGGGCAACCGCCACGCCGAAAGCCAGCACGACGAGCGGCGCGACCTGATTGGTCCAGTGCCCCGCTGCGGCGCGCACGTCCGATGGCGGCAGCGTCCGATTCAGGAGGCGGGTCATCACGAGCAGCGCCGCCGTGCTGACAACGACGGCGGCCCACGGCGCGCCCAGGATGCCGATCAGAAAGAAGCCGGCCAGCATCGCGGCCACACGCGCGACGGCTTCCGCTGCAAGCCATAGCGATCCCTCGCCGACATGGCCGGCTGCACGGTACAGGAAGTTGGCGAGGAACGCCTGGCCGCCCACCACCATCTGCAACGCGAAGCCGACGGTGAGCCACACGCCGCCGAAATGATCCGCGCCGAAGAGCAGCGTCACGAACGCGCGATTGACGGCGATGGCGATGGCGCCGCACAGGCAGCCGGCCGCGAATCGCAGCCACAGCACTTCGTGCAGCACGGCCCGCGCGCGATGCCGATCCACGGCGGTGACGAGATGCGAGAACCCGCCGTACACCGCCCACGCGAACGAGTCGAGCAAGTTGCGCAGCCCGTCGATCGCGCTGCGCGTCAACGCGTACATCGTGGCCGTCACCGGGCCGAAAATCGTCGCGACCAGGAAGATCTCGCTGTTGTTCGCGAGCAGATAGCCGACGCTGCCGCTCGCCATCGACGGCGCGAGAGACATGATCTCGCCGGCCAGCGCGCGCGAGGGACGGACGATCCGTCCGCCGCGGTCACGCGGCAAGCGCCACAGGAACACGATGCCGCCGGCGAGCGACGACAGGGCGCGCACGAGCAATCCTATCGGCAGCGCCCACAGCCCCCACCCCTTGATCAGCAGCACGATCGAGACGAGAAGGCCGGCCAGGCCGCCCGCGACCTGAGAGACGTTGACGAGCGCGGTCAACTGGACGCCTCGCGACAGCCCGAGCAGGCCGTTGAACACCAGCAGCACGGCGCTCGCGAGCACGCCGACCTGAAAACAGCGCATGAACGTCGCAGCCTGATCGTGTGGGACGTCGACCCAGCGTCCGACGAACGGGGCGATCAGCGCGCCGGCGAACGCCAGCAGACACGCGATGACGACGAGCGTCGTCATCGCGGTCGACGTCCAGCGCGCCGCGTCGGCCTGATCGCCGCGCGCCAGCGCCGCCGCCACGCGTTGCGTCAACAGATTCGGAATGCCGCAATCGAGCAGCTGCACCCAGACGAGCAACTCGAAGGCGCCCCGCCATGCGCCATAGAGCGCGGCGCCGAGATGCGACAGGCACAGCGGCACCAGGAGAAACGCCTGCGCGACGGTGATGCAGACGGTGAGGCCCGTCCCGGTCAGCGTCGCCAATGCGGCGTGTCGCCGGCGTTCTCGTATCATCGCGTCGTCGCCGTTCTGAGCGTCGGCGTGGAAAGTGCGTGCTAGTCTATACTCACATTCCAGCAGCCGTGAGCATGTCTTCTCGGCGCCAGCGGACGCAGCCAACAGCCCTTCAGCATCCGCTTCTGCGCTTCTCCCTGCTCGTGTTCGTCGACCTCGCGCTGTGCGCGATGAGCTTCACGCTCGCGTGGCTCCTGCACGCCGACGGCCATGCCGCAATCCCGGCTCGAAGCGCCGCGACGTCATTGGCGACGCTGCTCGTCTGCCGAATCGCCGTCAATCTCGCGTGTGGCGTGCATCGCACATCGTTCAGTCTCGCCAGCCTCCAGGACGCCATACGCGTCGTCGTCGCAGTCGGCCTTGGCAGCCTCGCATTCGTACTGGCGCCGCTGATGGGCGCGCCCCGCTCACCGCGTGCCGTCGTCGTGCTCGAGATGCTGATGACGGGCGCCGCGATGCTGGCCGTGCGGTTCATGCCGCGCGTGGCGCAGACGTACCGCACGCGCTTCGCGCGGCTCCGCCGCGGCGACGTCCGCCGCACGCTCATCGTCGGCGCGGGCGCCGCCGGCGAGATGCTGTATCGCGATCTGCAACGCTCGGGCGAGCACGACTACCACGTCGTCGGGTTCATCGATGACGACGCGTCGAAATGGCGGAATCTCGTGAGCGGCCGGCCGGTGCTCGGCGGCGTCCCGGCGCTGCCGGCGGCGATCGCGAAGCACCGGATCAGCAACGTCCTCATCGCCGTTCCGCGCGACTCGCAGGAGCTCGTCCGTCACGTCGTCACGGCGTGCACCGGACTCGGCATCAACATCAAGACGCTGCCCGTGTCGTTTCGGTACTTCCAGGATCGCGGCGCGGGCGCCATGCTGCAGAACGTCTCGCCGGAGGACCTGCTCTCGCGGCGCCGCGTGGCGTTCGCGCCGCACGAGCGATCCGCATTCGCGGGGCGACGGGTGCTGGTGACCGGCGCGGCCGGCTCGATCGGCAGCGAGATTTGCCGGCAGCTCGTCGAGCTTGGCGTCGGTCAGCTCTTCGCGGTCGACATCAACGAGAACGGGTTGTATCTGCTCGAGCAGCGATTCCGTCGCGAGGCACCGGCGGCGTCCGTGGCCACGTACCTCGCCGACATCCGCGACGCCGGCCGGCTCGACGCGCTCCTCCAGCACTGCCGGCCGCAGGACGTCTTCCACGCGGCGGCGCACAAGCACGTGCCGCTGATGGAGGCAGCGCCGTGCGAGGCCATCAAGAACAATGTCCTCGGCACACGCAACCTGCTCCGCGCCGCCGAACGTCTGCCCGTCGAATGCCTCGTCTTCATCTCGACGGACAAGGCCGTGGCGCCGTCGAGCGTAATGGGCGCGACCAAACGCGTGGGCGAGATCATGACGCGTGACGTCGCGCGGCGCTCGGGGATCCGCGGCTGCGCCGTGCGCTTCGGCAACGTGCTGGGCTCGGACGGATCGGTCGTGCCGCTCTTCAAGCAGCAGATCGAAGCGGGCGGCCCCGTCACGATCACGCATCCCGACGTTCGCCGCTATTTCATGACGATTCCCGAGGCGGTGAGCCTCGTGCTGAAAGCGGCGTACGGCCGCTACGGCGAGCTGTGCGTGCTGGACATGGGCGAGCCGATCCGCATCCTCGACCTTGCGCGTCAGATGATCGGGATGGCCGGCCTCGTGCCGGATCAGGACATCGAGATCGTCGTGACGGGGCTACGGCCTGGCGAGAAGCTCAACGAAGAGCTGATGACCGAAGACGAGGAAGTCACGCTGCGCGCCGAGGACAAGATTCAGGTCATCAGCGGACCACCACCGCCGGAACACCTCTGGGAGACGATCGCGACGCTGGAAGACGCCGCCGGACACGAAGACGCCGCCCGCGCGCTCGAAGTGCTCCAGGTCATCGTCCCGACATACCGCCGGCCGGCACCGCC
>DASZVJ010000104.1:0-1524 GCA_035547155.1 Vicinamibacterales bacterium | reverse complement strand
ATCAACGCGGCCGACAGCCGCTTCTATCCCGACACCGGCCTGCGCGGCGCGACGCCGACGCGCCAGATCACCGTCTACATTCCGTCGCAGTACGTGCCCGGCACGGCCGCGCCGCTCATCGTGTCGTGCGACGCGTACGGCGCGCGCAACAATCAGCTCCCGACGATTCTCGACAACATGATCGCGGCCCATCGCCTGCCGCCGATCGTCGCGGTGATGATCGCCAACGGCGGCGGTGACGCCCAGGGGAGCGAGCGCGGGCTCGAGTACGACACGGTCTCCGGCAAATACGCGGAGTTCGTCGAGGCCGAGATCCTGCCGCTCGTGGAACGAAACTACGGCGTCACGCTGACGAAGGATCCCGACGGCCGCATGACGCTCGGCGGCAGCTCCGGCGGATCCGCGTCGTTCTCGATGGCGTGGTTCCATCCAGAGCTCTATCACCGCGTGCTGATCTACTCCGGCACGTTCGTCAATCAGCATCCGGACGCCGACTATCCGCACGGCGCGTGGGAGTATCACGATCGCCTGATCCCGCAGAGCCCGGCCAAGCCGCTGCGCATCTGGATGCACGTGTCGCAGAACGACAACGGCGCGGCTTCGGCCTCGTCCGGTCTGCACAACTGGGTGATCGCCAACATCCGCGTCGCGAACGCGCTCGCGGCGAAGGGCTATCACTATCAGTTCGTGTACGCGAAGAACGCGCGGCACACCGACGGCCAGGTCATCGCGCAGACATATCCGTCCGCGCTCGAGTGGGTGTGGCAGGGCTACAAGGCGCGATAGGCGCCGCGCGCCGTTTGTTATACTGCGCGTCCGGACACAAGCGCTCCCAGGCCCAGCGGAGCGAAACACGTGACGTCTGGGAATGGCATCGCACTCGACTTCTCGTTCGAAAACGTGGACGGAACAGGTGAGCGGCACGTGGCGCGATCGGATCTGGGATCCGCTTCGCGGCCGCGCGCGCTGCTCGCGCCTTGCGACGCTCCTCGATGACCCTGCGCTGGCCGGCCGGCCCGTGCAGGACGACCTGGATCACATTCTCCGCCTCGTCGCGAGACGACGACTGTCGCCGTTCGTGATGGGCGATCACGCGCAGCGTCAAAGCCTGACGGACGTCTTCGATCGCGGCGCCGCGCAAGCCGCGCGCCTGCAGCCATATCTGCACGCCGACGACACGCTGCTCGAGTACGGCGGCGGCATCGGCCGGATCGGACACGCCGTCGCTCCGCACGTGCGACGTCTCGTCTCCGTCGACGTCGATCCGTTGATGACGATCTACGGTCCGCGGCTCTGCCCGCAGATCGAGTTCCTCGATCGCGACGAGGTGCCGCCCACGCCGGTGTTCGACGGCGCGTATGCCGTTGTGGCGTTCCTCCGCCTTCCGCTCTCGCAGCAACAGTCGGCGCTCGAGTACGTGCACCAGCGGCTGAAGCCCGGCGGCTGGTTCCTGATCGATCTCAAACTCGGCGCACAGACGACCGAGCCGGCCAGTGATGACGACGTGCGGTCCACAGCACTCGC
>DASZVJ010000103.1:0-4029 GCA_035547155.1 Vicinamibacterales bacterium | reverse complement strand
CTCATGTCTGTGAGACTCTCCGCCACGCGCAGCCCGGCGTAGCCGGGCTCGCCAGGTCGCCTGCCTCCACGTCCTCCATGTCTCCATGGTGAATCGCTAGAGCAGAAACCCCGCGATCGTGGCCGTCATGAAGTTCGCGAGCGTGCCGGCGAACATCGCGCGCAGGCCGAGGCGCGCCAGATCCTGGCGGCGATTCGGCGCGAGCGGGCCGATGCCGCCGAGCTGGATGCCAATCGATCCGAAGTTCGCGAACCCGCACAACGCGAACGTCGCGATCGTGAACGACTTCGGATCGAGCGTCGCCTTCATCGGCCCGAGCATCGAGTAGGACACGAACTCGTTCAGCACCATCCGCGTGCCGAGCAGATTGCCGATCGTTCCCGCGTCGCGCCACGGCACGCCCATCGCCCATGCGACCGGCGCGAACACCCAGCCGAAGATCTCCTGCAAGCTCAGATGCGCCAATCCGAGGATGACGTTCACGAGCGCGACGAGTGCGAGGAACGACACGAGCATCGCCGCAACATTGAGCGCGAGATGCAGCCCTTCGCTCGTGCCTCTCGCCGCGGCGTCGATCACGTTGACGTCCGTGCGCGGAACCTTCAGCTCCACCGCGCCCATCGTCTTCGGTGATTCCGTTTCCGGCACGAACATCTTCGCCATCATGATCGTGCCTGGCGCCGTCATGATCACGGCCGTCAGCAGATGCTGGGCTTCGACGCCGAACGCGATGTACGCCGCCATGATCCCGCCGGAGATGTGCGCCATCCCGGCCGTCATCACGGTCATCAGCTCGGACTGCGTCATCTCCGGCAGGTACGGCCGGATCGTCAACGGCGCCTCGGTCTGGCCCATGAAGATGCTGGCCGCGACGTTCAGCGACTCCGCGCCGCTCGCGCGCATCACGCGGTGCATGACGATCGCGACGAGACGAACGACGAGCTGCATGATGCCGAGGTAGTACAGCACCGCGAACAGCGCCGCGACGAAGATGATGATCGGCAGTACCTGGAACGCGAAGATCGTCTCCGGCCCGTACGGCGTGCCCAACGCCTTCGACACCACCTCGCCCCACTGCGCGCTGTCGCCGAGCCGGCCGAACACGAGGCTCGTGCCCGCAGACGACAGATTCAGGATGCGCGTGATCGCGCCGCCGAGCGTGCTGAACGCGCGCTGCCCGAACGACGTCCGCAGCACGATGATCGCGAATGCGATCTGCAGCCCGAGGCCCCACGCCACCGTCCGCACGCTGATCGCGCGGCGGTTCGTCGAGCACAGCCACGCGATGCCGAGAATGACGATGGCGCCGACGATCGGCTGCGCCTTGGGCACGCCCAGGTGCGCGATGACGGCGGCAACGGTTGCGAGCGCGGCGCCGCCGGCCAGGATCAGGAGATCCGTCCGGCCGAAGCCGCGCGCCGAATGTGAGGTGGGATCACCGGCCGCGTTTGTCATTCACATGCCTCCTTCGTCGGCTGATGGTCCATAGATGGACGGGACCGGCACGTCGTTCAGCCGCAGATACACGCCGAGCTGCGCGCGATGATGGACGAGGTGGCTCAGCACGAAGCTGCGCAGCGCCGATCCGCGCGGCAGGCTGAAGAGCGTGCGGCCCTCGCGCTTCAGCGCCCAGGACTGCGCCATCGCCGCGTCGGTCGTCGCCGCGAGTGCAACGCGTGCGGCGGCGACTTCCGCGTCGAACCGCTGCAGCAGCGCATCGCGTGTCGTCATCACATGCGGCGTTCGCGCCGGCGTGCCGCCTGGCGCCATGTCGTACTCGTCGCGCGTGAGAATGGTGACCGCCCACCATGGGATGTCAGTGAGATGACCCGCCAGGCGCGCGAGCGTCGTCGATTTCTGGTGCGGACGGAAGTCGGGGCGATCGTCGGGCACGCGCTCGAGCGTCCGGCGCGTGTTGGCCATCTCGTGATCGAACTCCGGCAGCAGGGACTCGGCGATCGTCGGCATCGTGACAACGGCTCCGTTCGCGTCGGCTATCATACGTCCGGCGCGCGTGCTCCCCGCATGACTCTTCGTCAGCTCAAGGCCATCTACTACGGCCTCACCGCGCTCAACACCGTCGCGCAGGCGTACTCGCTCTACTACCTGTTCTTCTATCTGCGCGATCGCTACGGATTCGGCAATCGCGGCAACTTGTTTGTCGCTGCACTGCACGGTGGCGTCTACATTTTTGCGGCTTGGCTGGGTGGACGATTCGCGCAGCGCCGCGGCTATTTGACCGCGCTCGCCGTTGGCTTCGGCGGTCTCGCGGCGGTCTCCATCGCCGCATCGGTCGTGCGGACGCCTGGCGTTCAGGTCGCGCTGCTGGTGCCATACACGCTGGCGCTGCTCTGCATCTGGCCGGCGCTCGAAGCGCTCGTCACCGACCACGAGCCGCCGCGGCGCATTCCCCACATGGTCGGGCTCTACAACCTGACGTGGTCGCTCTCGACCACGCTGGCGTACTTCACCGGCGGACGGCTCTACGACGCGATCGGCAAGGGCGCCGTGTTCTACGTGCCGGCCGCGATCTTCGCGGCCGAGTGCCTGTTCGTATGGTGGCTGCGTCCGAGGGCCGCGCGCGTCGTCGACGCGCTGCCGCCGCTGCCACCGGAGCCCGCACATCATCCGGAGGCGCGCGCGTCGCGTCAGCGCGTGCCGCCGGCCGTGTTCCTGCAGCTCGCCTGGATCGCCAATCCCTTTGCGTACATGGCGATGTACACGGTCCTCGCCGTGATGCCGGATCTCGCGCAGCGGCTCGGCCTGTCGCCGACGCGCGTCGGGCTCTTCTGTTCAGTATGGATGTTCAGCCGCGTCGCGGCGTTCGGCGTGCTGTGGGGCTGGCCGGGCTGGCACTATCGATTCCGCTGGATGGCCGTGTCCTTCCTCACGATCATCGTCTGCTTTGCGGCGATCCTGATGGCGACGTCGCTAGCCGTCATCGTCATCGCGCAGATCTTCTTCGGCCTCGCGGCGGGTCTGATCTACTACTCGTCGCTGTTCTATGCGATGGACGCGAGCGACGCGAAAGGCGAGCACGGCGGTCTGCACGAAGCGGCGATTGGCATTGGCATCTGCGCCGGCCCGGCCATTGGCGCGCTGTCGTTACAACTCTGGCCGGACGTGCCGCGCGCCAATGCACTGGCGGTCAGCGGTCTCCTGGCGGCCGGTTTCATCTGGTTGATCGCGCGATGGACGCGCGCGCGGCAGCCGGAGTAGACTCTCGCCCGAACGGCCCAGAAAAATCACAACAATTCATATCCGATTGGCCGCGACTCCGAGTAGTGTGACGCGAGCCGCGGAGGTCACGGCTGAACGTCGCATGGCTCGATTCGCAAGCGCTCTCGTGCTGACGCTGTCAGTCGTCGTCGCGGCATCACCGCGTGCGTCCGCGGAGGAGATCTGGGGCGAGACGACGCTGTCCGGCGGAGCCGCTGCGGCTCGTCACGCCTTCAGTCTCGGCTCGAACGACGGCCGCTTCGATGCCGAATGGATCGTCGATCTCATCCGCCGGAACGCGTCCATCGAGCATTGGTCCGCGGTTGCGTCGAAAGTCGCGCGCTATGCGACGACCATGGACGTCATCGCACGCGCCGCAGCGAAGGCGCCAGGCGGCATTCAGCCGCCAGCCGCAGGCGCTGCCGCCGATCAGGTCCATGCCTTTCGCGATCTCGCGGCGGCGCTTGGCATCGACGCCCGTGTCGACCGGCGGCGTTGGCAGCTCGCGGTCTCGTCGTCGGCGGAGGGACGTGAGCGGGCGACGTGGGCCGCGGCGCTCGGCCTGCGCGTCGACGATGTCGTCAGCCAATGGAGCAGCGGCCAGGTCGTGAAGATCGACGTTCCCATCGCGCGCCTGCCCGTGCCGCTTCCGGCGTACTGGCGCGGCAATCAACACGATGCGTCCGTCACGCTCGCGGCGATCGTGCGCGATCGCCAATCGGCGCTGCTCTACGCGGGATTGATGGCGCTCGACGACGAGACGCTCACCTGGCTCGATCAGCATCGCCGCGTCATCGATCGGCTTCGCGA
>DASZVJ010000102.1:0-18560 GCA_035547155.1 Vicinamibacterales bacterium | reverse complement strand
CCGCTGCGGCGTGCTGGTTGTCGAGTCGGGGCCCGGCGACGTGGCTGGGGCGCGCGCTGCGGGCGGTGATCTTACCGACGTGCCTGCGGGCGCACGGACGCTGGCGAGCGTCGTGCGCGCGACGGGCGCGCAGGGCGCGGCCGTCGCGCGGCTGCTCGGGCCGGCGCTGATCGTCGAGACGTTCGATGAGGCCCGCGCGTTGGCGCGGACGGTGGCGGTGCCGGTGGCGACGCTCGCCGGCGACGTGTTCCACGGTGCCGGCGTGGTCGAGGGCGGAGCGCGGCAGGACGCACGCGGCATCCTCGAGACGCGCGCGGAAGTCGCGTCGCTGCGCGACGAGGTCGCCGCGGCGAGCGATGAAGTGAAGGCGCTCGGCGCGGCGCTGGCGGATCTGGACGTGCAGATCGGCGACGCGCAGGCGCGCGTCGCCGGGCTGACGGCCGATCTGCACACGCACGAGAAGACGATCGTCGGGCTCGACGGACAAACCCAACGCGCGTCGGACGAGCACGGCCGCGTGTCGCGGCGTCAGGAGATGATCGCGACCGAGCGCGCACGCGCCGATGCCGAGCACGACGCTGCCGATCGCCGTCGTGAAGAATCGGTGGCGGCGATCAGCGCGCACCAGCTCGCCATGCGGGAAGCCGAGGAGACGCTCGGCGCCGTGCTCGGCCGTTTGCAGCAGGCACGCGAGGCCAGCGAGGCGGCAATGCGGCTCGTGACGGAGAGCCGGACGGAGCAGGCCACGCTCGTCGAGCGCGCCTCGGGGCTCGACGCCGAGCTCGCACGTCTCGAAGAGGCCGCCCGCGATCTCGACGCGCGCATCGTCGGCCGCCGGGCGGACATCGAGCGGACGGAGACGCGCCGCGCCGCGCTGCGGACGTCGATCGCCGAGACGCGCACGGCGCTCGACACGGACGTGCGCACGCTGGACGATTTGAAGACCGCGATGCGTGACGCGGACGAGCGGCTCACCGAGCTGCGGCAGGAGTTCTCCGGCCGCGAGCAGGCAATTCGCGGCGCGCGACACGTCCTCGACGACGTGCGCAGCGAGGTGTCACAGGCGGACGTCGCGCGAGCGCGCGCGACAGCCGATCTGGCGCATTTGGGCGAGGCATGTGTCGAAGCGGTTGGCGCGACGCTCGACGAGGTCGCCGGGGCTGTTCGGCAGATGCAGGCCGAGGGCGCGCTCGTGGCAGCCGCCGATACGGCAACCGCTCAGGGCGAAGAAGACGAAGGCGACGAGGCGCCGCAAGAGGCGGGCGCTACAGACGGCGCCGAGTCCGGCGCCGACCGTACGGCAGCGCCGGCCGCCGCGGATATCGATCCCGACGCGATCATCGCCGTCGTTCGCCGCAAGATCGAGAAGCTCGGTCCCGTCAACATGATGGCGATCGAACAGTTCGACGAGCTCGAGACGCGTCACGCGTTCCTGACGACGCAGCGGGCGGATCTGCTGGATTCGATCGCGCAGACCGGCGAGGCGATCAAGAAGATCGACAAGACGACGCGCGAGCGGTTCACCGACGCGTTCGCGTCGATCAACGCGCACTTCGAGAAGACGTTCACGACGTTGTTCGGCGGCGGCCGCGCAGGCCTCGTGCTGATCGATCAGGAGAACGACGAGGAGAGCGGCATCGACATCATCGCGCAGCCGCCAGGCAAGCGCCTGCAGAACGTGCAGCTGCTCTCCGGCGGCGAGAAGGCGCTGACGGCGATGGCGCTCATGTTCGCCGTCTTCAAGCATCGTCCCAGCCCGTTCTGCCTGCTCGACGAGATCGACGCCCCGCTCGACGACGCGAACATCGGCCGGTTCATCGAGATGCTGCAGGGCATGCAGGAGCACACGCAGTTCATCCTCATCACGCACAACCGCAAGACGATGGAGATCGCCGATCGTCTCTACGGCGTGACGATGGAAGAGCCTGGCGTGTCGAAGCTGATCTCGCTGCAGTTGAACTGATGTTTGACGGCTTACGGCGTGAGGATTCATGCCGGGCGGCCACAAGAGCGGCCACCACGATTTATCGTCGCCCGCACCCCGTCGCCCGTCGCCCGTAGCCCGAGATGAACGAGCCCCGCGCGACACGGTATCAGCGGCTACGCCGGCGGGCGGCGATGGCGGGATGGTGTCTGGCCGGACTGACGCTCACGATCTTTGCCGCGACGCCGGCGTCCCGCTGGCTCAGTGACATGGCGTGGCGCGTGACCGCGGGCTTGCCGGATGCGGCTCACGCCATTGTCGCGCTCACATTCTTTCTCGTGCTCGTGCTCGCCGCGTGGGAGATCGCCGCCCTGCCTGCCGTTCTCTATCTCGCGCTGAAGATCGACCACGCGTACGGCCGCACCGAAGGACACGTCGAAGACGTGCTGATCGCGCAGGCCCAGGCGACGCTGTTTGCGTTGCCGGTGGTGCTCGCCGGCGGCCTGATCGTGAGCGCGTCGGCTCAGCTGGCCGGCCGCTGGTGGTGGATGGCCGCGGGCGTGCTGTTGTCTGCGGGACTTGTGGCGATTCAGCACGGCGTCCCTGGCGTGCTGGCGCGCCTGTCACCCGCGCGGCCGATGTCGAAGCCGGAGTTGTCGTCGCGTCTGCACGCGCTCGCTGCGCGCGTGCGTGTGCCCGTTGCGGGGATTCACGAGTGGGTGGCCGATGAACGCGCGATGACCGCGCTCGTCACGGGCGTCGGCCGCGGACGCCGCGTGCTCGTGTCGTCCGACATCGTGCGGACGTGGCCGGACGACGAGATCGAAGTCGTTGTCGCGCATGAGCTCGCGCATCATGCGCATCGCGACCTGTGGCGTACGCTGGGGCTCGACGTGGCGGTGATGGCTGCCGCGCTGCTGCTCGCCGATCGCGTCCTCGTCGTCGCGGGTCCGGCGCTGAACGTGGCCGGGCCGGCCGATCTGGCGGCGCTGCCGCTCATCGCGTTGACGGCCTTGGTTGTGTGGGCCGTGCTGAGCCCGATCCGGCACGCGCAGTCGCGCCGTCACGAGCGCCGCGCCGACGCCTTCGCGCTGTCGTGGACCGGCCAGGCCGACGCTTTCGGTGCCGCCGTCCGCCGCCTCAGCGCCAAACACCTCGCCGACGAACGCCCATCCACACTCGCGCGCTGGCTCTACCATCGTCATCCACCGGTAGCCGAGCGGCTGGCGCTGGCAGAGAGCTATCGAGACAACCCTGTCCGCCGGATCTGAAGATCTATCGCGCGCGCTCGACGATGAGCGTGCCCTGCATGTCCTTGCACTTCTCGTCGATGGTCAGGTTGCAGAAGAACCGGAAACGTCCCGGCGTGTCGGCACGGAAGTCGAACGACACGGGCTTGCCGGGCTCGGCTTTGCGCATGATCCGGTATGGCGGATCTTCGATCGTGAAGCTGTGCGGAATGTCTTCGGTCGAGAACGTGATGTGGACGAGATCGTTCTGCGTGACGCGGATTTCCGGCGCGTCGCTGCCGGACACGCGAAAATTGTACTTGCGCGCGACGACGTCGAAGTCCCGCCTGGCCTGCGCGACGAGCACGACGCCGGACGCGACGACACCAGCCAAGACGACGGTGATGGCGGTGAAAATCGTTCGTGAGCGAGAGTGCGGAGCGCGGTGCTGCACGAGAACCTCCTCTAGTGAGACGCTGACGGTCGCGTCGTAGCCGGGAGGGGCAGGGACGGTCTATCCCGACGTCAAGTTGGAAGTGAAAAGCCAGAAGCCAAAAGGCGCGTATGCGGCCGTTCCGGCTTCTGGCTTCTGCCTTCCAACTTGTCTTCGATTCTACCTCAGTGTCTCCGAGGCCGGCCGCCGCGGTCGCCTCGGCCGCCGCCGCGGTGCTCGCGGTGGCTGTCGCCGTCGATCGGGCCGTCGGGAACCGGACGCGGATCGCGCGGCGCCGTGCCTTCATCCGGGCCGAGGAGCGCCTTGCGGCTCAAGCGGACCTTGCCAGAGGGATCGATGTTGATCACCTTGACCATGATCTGCTCGCCTTCTTTGAGCTCGTCGCGCACGTCCTTGACACGGTAGTTCGCGATCTCGGACACGTGCAGCAGACCGTCGCAGCCCGGCATGATCTCGACGAACGCACCGAAGTCGGTGATGCGCTCGACGCGGCCAAGATACGTCGCGTTGAGCTCCGGCGTGGCCGTGAGCTCCTTGATCATCGCGATCGCCTTCTCGGACGCCGCGCTGTCGGCCGACGCCACGTTCACGCGGCCATCGTCCTCGACGTCGATCTTGACGCCCGTCTTCTCGATGATGCCGCGGATCGTCGCGCCGCCCTTGCCGATGACGTCGCGGATCTTCTCGGTCGGAATGCGGATCGTGACGATGCGCGGCGCGAAGGTGGAGATGTCGGCGCGCGGCTGCGGCAGGACGTCGGCCATCTTGTCGAGGATCTCGTAGCGGCCCTTGCGCGCCTGCTCGAGCGCCTTGCGCATGATGTCGAGCGTGATGCCGCCGACCTTGATGTCCATCTGCAGCGCCGTGATGCCCGTGCGCGTGCCGGCGACCTTGAAGTCCATGTCGCCGTAGTGATCTTCCGCGCCGGCGATGTCGGTGAGCACGGCCCACTTGCCGGTCTTCTCGTCGATGACCAGGCCCATCGCGACGCCGGCGACCGGCGCCTTCAACGGCACGCCTGCATCCATCAGCGCCAGCGCGCCGCCGCAGACGGAGGCCATCGAGGACGAGCCGTTGGATTCGAGGATGTCGGAGACGATGCGGATGGTGTAGGGGAACTCGGTCTCGCTGGGCACGAGCGGCGTGAGCGCGCGCTCGGCGAGGGCGCCGTGGCCGACTTCGCGCCGGCCAGGGCCTCGGAGGAACTGCACTTCGCCGACGGAGAACGGCGGGAAGTTGTAGTGCAGCATGAAGCGCTTGTAGATCTCGCCGTCCACCGACTCGATCTTCTGCGCGTCGTCTTCCGTGCCGAGCGTGGCGCTGACCAGCGCCTGCGTCTCGCCGCGCGTGAAGACGGCCGAGCCGTGGACGCGGGGCAGGACGGTCGTTTCGATCCAGATCGGCCGGATCTCGTCGAAGCGCCGGCCGTCGAGCCGCTGGCCGCGCTCGAGGATCTCGTCGCGCATGACCTTCTCTTTGAGCTCTTTGAAGATCGTCTTCGCGTCGCTGCGGCGCTCGATCTCCTCTTCGGGGATGCTCGCGATGAGCTCGGCGAGCACTTCGTCGATCCGCCCGTAGTTCTCGAGCTTGTCCTTGATCCGCATCGCCTCGGCGAGCGGGATGTAGGCCTTCTCCTCGACCTCGCGGTAGAACTCGTGGCCGATCGTCTTCTTGGCGACCGTCTTCTTGGCCTTGCCGCGCGTCTTCGCGAGGTCGTCGATGCCGGCGACGATCTGCTTGATCGCCTGGTGCGCGGCGTCGAGCGCGCCGATCATCTGTTCCTCGGTGGCTTCCTTCGCGCCCGCTTCGACCATCATGATCGCGTCAGCGCTGCCGGCGACGACCAGATCGATCGTGCTCTTCTTGCGCTCGGCAAACGTCGGGTTGATGACGTAGGCGCCGTCGATCAAGCCCACGCGCACGCCGGCGATCGTCTTCTCGAAGGGAATCGTCGAGAGCTTCAGCGCCGCGGACGCGCCCGTGATCGCCAGGACGTCGGAGTCGTTCTCCGAGTCGGCGGAGATGAGCAGCGCCACGATCTGCGTCTCATAGTGCCAGCCGGACGGGAACAGCGGGCGGATCGGGCGATCGATGAGCCGGCTCGTCAGCACTTCCTTTTCCGCCGGCTTGCCCTCACGCTTGAAGAACCCGCCCGGGATGCGACCGGACGCATAGGTGTACTCGCGGTAGTCGACCGTGAGCGGCAGGAAGTCGATGCCGACGCGCGGCGTCGCCGCGTGGCACGCGGTGACCAGCACCATCGTGTCGCCCGACCGGACGATCACGGAACCGTCGGCCTGCTTGGCGAGCTTGCCGGTCTCGATCGACACGGTGCGCGCGCCAATCGTCACGTCTCGTTTGTGTGTCTCTGGAATCATGGGAGTCTGGGTATCGCGAGGAACAGCCTAGTGCAGTGAACGAGTGCCGGCCGCGCCGCCGCGAGGTCGTCGCGCGCCACGGCCGGCGGTGAGCGGCATCTACTTGCGGATGCCGAGCTTGCGGATGAGCTCCGCGTAGCGGTCGGCGTCCTTGCGCTTCAAGTAGTCGAGCAGGCGCCGCCGCTGGCCGACGAGCTTGAGCAGCCCGCGGCGCGAGTGGTGATCCTTCACGTGTGTCTTGAAGTGCTCGGTGAGATAGCCGATGCGCTCGCTGAGGAGCGCGACTTGAACTTCGGGAGAGCCGGTGTCACCGTCGTGCGTGCGATAGGCACCGATGACCTCGGTCTTGCGTTCGTTGGTCAGCAACGTGTGTCCTCCACGGACGGACCAGAGTGCGCCTTGTCGCGCATGACCGGACCGCCGTACTACAGTGGCCCTCAGGGCGAATGGCCACAAAGACTAGATGTTAGCCGACTTAGCCGAGGACCACAACCGGATGCCAGGCGCCTGCCTTCGTCCTGGCCAGACCCACCAGATGCCCGTTTGGGGCGAGTAGCTTGAAAAGAGACCGGCCGTCCTCGACCCGCCCAACGACAGTCGCGACGGCCTCCTGCACGTGCTCAGGCCCGACCCAATTACCGTGAACGGCGCGCTTCAGGCCGGCCTCGTTGAGCGTCAGGCCAGGGAGATGGGGCAGGGCGTCCTCAGGCGCGATGAGGCGCGAGACGACGGCGTCCCGGCCGCCGGCCTCCAACTCGGGCAGCTGGACGGCTCGATCGACGCCGAACGGGCCGCTGCGGACGCGCCGCAACGCCGTCAGATGTCCGCCGCAGCCGAGCCGCTCGCCAAGATCGCGCGCCAGCGCACGGACGTAGAAGCCCGCGGCGGCAGTGACGCGGATCGACACGTCGTTTCCGGTCCGCCCCAGCCAGTCGATCGCGTGTACGGTCACCGGCACGGGCACGACCGGGACGTCCTTCGCCTGGCGAGCGAGCTCGTAGGCCTTCACGCCGCCGATCTTCTTCGCCGAGTGCGCGGGCGGCCGCTGGTCGAACGTGCCGTGGAAGGCGGCCAGCGCGTCGCGAATCGCTTCGTCGGACAGCGAGGACGCGTCGACGGACTCGCCGATCGGCGCGCCCATCGCGTCATCTGTCGTCGTCGCGACGCCGAGCCGGATCGTCGCGTCGTAGGTCTTGTCGCTGCCGGTGAGCACGGGCGCGAGCCGCGTCGCCGCGCCGATCACGAGCGGAAGGAGGCCGCTGGCCATGGGATCGAGCGTGCCCGTGTGGCCGATGCGGCGCTCACGCAGCACGCGGCGCACGCGCGCGACCACGTCGTGTGACGTGGGGCCGATCGGTTTGTCGACGAGCAGCAGGCCGGCGATCGTCACGGCGGAATTCTGACGCGCCTCGGCGGCGGATGTCATCGTCACGAGCGCGCAGCGGCGGCGGGTGACACGACGTCGATCGCGCGCGTCATCGCGTCGACGATTGCGTCCTTCAGCTCCGCGATCTCGCCGACGATCGTGCAGCCGGCCGCATTCTTGTGGCCGCCGCCCTGCCACTGCGCGGCCACGGCGCGGACGTCGACGTCGCCTTTGGATCGCAGGCTCAGACGGTACGTTGTCGCGTCTTGTCGCTTGATCAAGACGACCGCCGTCACTTCACGCGCCGCGAGCGGCAGATTGACGAGGCCTTCCGTGTCGTCGACCGTCGCCCCACATTGCCGCAGCAAGTCGTCGTCGAACGCGAGCACGGCGAGTCGATTGTCGTGATGCAGCGTCATGGCCGCGAGCATCGCCCCGGTGAGCTTCACGCGGCCGATCGAGAAGCTGTCGAAGATCTGCCGTGCGAGCGCCGACGTGTCGACGCCCGCGTCGACGATGCGGCGGCACGCGTCGAACGTGCGCGCGGTGACCGGACCGAAACGGAAGCTGCCCGTGTCGGTCGCGATCGCGAGGTACAGGTGCGAGGCGATGTCCGTCGTCCACGCGACGCCGAGGGCATCGATGATGTCGGCGACCATCTCGCCGCACGCGCACGCCGACGCGTCGAACCAGTTGACGTCGCCGTACATCGTGTTGCCGAGATGATGGTCGACGTTGATCGCGAAGCGCCCATTCAATCCCGCCACGCCCGGCCGCTCGCGATCGCTGCACTCGAGGAAGACGACGGCGTCGGCCGGCTCGTCCATGCGCTCGGCGATGACGATGCGGTCGATGCCGGGAAAGACGCGATAGGGCTCGGGGACGGGATCGCGAAGCACGACGCGGACCTGTTTGCCGATCCGGTCGAGCGCGAATGCGAGTGAGAGGCACGAGCCGACGGCATCGCCGTCCGGGCGCGCGTGCGAGGTCAGGATGAACGAGTGACGCGCGCGGATCGCGTCAGCAACGAGGGCCGGATCGCTCACGACGAGGCGCCGCCTTCGGATCCGTTGTCGCTGCCGTCATCGTCGCTGCCGCCGCCCTCACGGCTCTTGCGCTCGGCTTCGAGCTCGATGAGGATGCGCTCGATGCGGTCCTGGTGCTCGACGCTGCGGTCGAGCTCGAAACGTAGTTCCGGCACACGGCGCAGGCGGATGTGGCTGCCGACGTGGCGGCGGAGGAACGGCGTCGCCCGTTCGAGCGCGCGCTGTGTCTCCTTCTTCGCCTTCTCGTCGCCGAGCATCGTGTAATAGACGCGGGCGAGCTGCAGATCGGGCGACACTTTTACGCGCGTGAGCGTGACGAACCCGACGCCGGGATCGTGTACCTCGCGCGCGATCGCCATCGCGAGCTCCTGGCGAATCTCTTCGCCGACACGTTCCGGACGCGCGCCTTGGGCCAACCCCTACACCGTCTGCGCGATGCGCTCGACGCTGATGACCTCGATGAGATCGCCGACCTTGACGTCGTTGAAGCGATCGAGGCCGATGCCGCACTCCGTGCCGAGCTTCACCTCGCTCACGTCGTCCTTGAAGCGCCGCAGCGACGCCAGCTTGCCGGTCCAGACGACGGCGCCGTCGCGAACGAGGCGGGCCTGCGTGTCACCGGACCGCGTGACGCGGCCGTCGGTGACCATGCAGCCGGCGATCGTGCCGACCTTCGACGTCTTGAACACCTGCCGCACTTCGGCCACGCCGATGCGCGTTTCCTTCAGCGTCGGCTCGAGCAGGCCGGCCATCGCCTTCCGCATCTCGTCGGTCACGTTGTAGATGACCGTGTGATGCCGGATGTCGACGTTCTCGCGCTCCGCGACTTCTGCCGCGTTGCGATCCGGCCGCACGTTGAAGCCGATGATGATCGCGTTCGACGCCGTCGCCAGCAGCACGTCGGACTCGTTGATCGCGCCGACGCCGGTGTGGATGGTCCGGATCTTCACGCGGTCGTCGCTGAGCTTGCCGAGCGTGTCGGCCAGCACTTCGGCCGAGCCCTGCACGTCCGCCTTGATGATGATCGGCAGCTCCTTGACGTTGCCTTCCGCCATCTGCTGCTGCAGCGACTCGAGCGTGAGGCGCGAGCCTTTGCCGTGCAGCGATTTCTCCTTCGCCTGCGCCTGGCGATAGGTGACGACCTGACGCGCCTTGATCGGATCGTCGATGACCTGGAACGTGTCGCCGGGCGAGGGGAGCGACGACAGGCCGAGCACTTCGACCGGCGTCGCCGGGCCCGCGGACTTGACCTTGCGGCCGGCGTGATCGAACAGCGCACGGACCTTGCCGTCGACCGTGCCGGCGATGAACAGGTCGCCCTCGTTGAGCGTGCCGTCCTGCACGAGCACCGACGCGACGGGACCGCGTCCGCGATCGAGCTTCGCTTCGATGACCGTGCCCTGCGCCATGCGCTTCGGATTGGCCTTGAGATCGGCGATGTCCGCGACGAGCAACAGCATCTCGAGCAGCTGATCGAGGTTCTTGCGCTGACGCGCGGACACTTCGACCGTGACCGTCGTGCCGCCCCATTCCTCCGGCATCAGGCCGAGATCGGACAGCTCGCGCTTGACGCGCTCGGGGTTGGCGCCCGGCTTGTCGATCTTGTTGACCGCGACGACGATCGGCACGTTCGCCGCACGCGCGTGGTCGATCGCTTCGCGCGTCTGCGGCATCACGCCGTCATCGGCGGCGACGACGAGGATGACGATATCCGTGACGCGCGCGCCGCGCGCGCGCATCATCGTGAACGCTTCGTGGCCCGGCGTGTCCAGGAAGACGACGCGGCGGCCGTTGACGTCGACCGAGTACGCGCCGATGTGCTGCGTGATGCCGCCGGCCTCGCGCTCGGCGACCTTCGTCTCGCGAATCGCGTCGAGCAGCGTCGTCTTGCCGTGATCGACGTGGCCCATGACGGTGACGACGGGCGCGCGCGGGACGAGATCTTCCGGCTTGGAGGCCTCCGTCTCGACTTCCGTCAGCTCTTCTTCGAACGAGCGGATCAGCACTTCCGCGCCGAAGCTGCGCGCGATCATCGTCGCGGTCTCGGCGTCGAGCGTCGAGTTGATGGTCAGCATCATGCGCCGGTCCATCAACTTCTTGAGGACGTCCTTGACCTTGACGTCGAGCTTGTCGGCCAGATCTTTGACGGTCATGCCTTCGGCGAGCGTGATGAGCTTGGTGATGGGCGGCGGCGCTTCAGCCTGCATCGGCGCCTGCGACCGATCGTCGCGTCGCGCGCCCGGCCCGCCAGACGAGCGGGGACGCGGACCGCTCGGACGCGGCGGCGTCCAGGGACGCGCGCCTGGCGCGCCAGTTCCTGGGCGTCCCGGCACCTGTTGGCCCGTCGGCCGGATCGGCTGAGAGGGCAGCGGACGAGGGCCGCCGAGCGGAGGACGCACGGACGGTGACATCGGACGCGCGCCCATCGGCGGACGCGCGCCTCCCGGCGGCGTCACGGCCGGACGCGTCGGCGCCGGCGGTGCTTGCTGCGGACGAATCACAGGGCGTTGCGGCAAGGGACGCGCAGCGGGCGCCTGGCCCGTGGTCGGATCTTCGATGCGCAGACGGCGCGTCGGCGGCACGAGCCGGCCAGACGGGCGAGCCAGCGGCTCGGGGGCCGGAGGCGGCGTCGCAGGACGCGCAGCGACGGCGGGCGCCGGCGCCGGTGGCGTCGCCACTTCGGTTGCTGCGGGGGCCGCGGCGACAGCAGGTTCGCTTACCGCCGGCTCGGGTTCCACGACTGGAGCCGCCGGCGCGGGCGGTGGCTCCGGCGCGGCGATCGGCTCGGACTCGGCGACGGCGACAGCCGCGGCCGGCGTTTCGACTTCTTCAGTCGCCGGCTCGGCGACCGCGGCGTCGGTCGCTTCGTGCGCGGCCGGCTCTTCGGTAGCAGATGCGGCCGCGTCCGTGCCGTCCGCTGGCCGATGCGTCTTGACGAGTCGCGGCCGCAGCGCCGGTCCTGCCGGCTTCGGCGGCTCGGGCGCCTTGCCTTTGTGTTTGGCCGCGGTCGGCGTCTCAGCGAAGAGCGGACCGGGCGGCAGCGCTATCTGCCGCTTGCGCGCCTGACGCTCCACGAACTGGCGCGCGACGATCTCCTCGATGGAGCTCGATGCGCTGCGGACGTCGATGCCGGTCTCCTGCTTCAGGAGGGTCATCGCCTCCTGACTCGAGAGCCCCAGCAGCTCGGCGACCTTGTAGATGCGAACCGTGGCCAATGCTATTCGCCTTCCTGTTCCTGAGCGGGCTCCGCCGCCTCGGCGGCCTCGACGTCACTGCCCTCGGCCTGCGACGCCTCGCCGGTCTCGGTCACTTGCTGTCGCGCCGCGGCCAGCACGGCGTCGACCGTCTCCTGATCGAAGCCCGGCAGCTGCAGGAGCTGTTCGGGATCCGCGGCCACGACCTTCTCGGCCGTGTCGTAGCCCGCCGCACGCACCGCCGCGACGACGTCGTCGTGGATGTCCGGCAGCGAGAGCTCGCGCGACTCGACGGTCGCGTCGCCGAACTCGATCCCGGCGAGCTGCGCCTCGACTTCCTTGCGCTTCTCTTCTTCGCTCTTGATGTCGATCTTCCAGCCCGTCAGCTTGGCCGCGAGCCGCACGTTCTGGCCCTTCTTGCCGATCGCCAGCGACAGCTGCCGGTCCTCGACGACGACCTCCATCACGCGCTGCTCGTCGTCGACGATGCTGACGCGCTGGACCTTGGCCGGACTGAGCGCCTTGGTGACGAACGTCACCGGATCCTCGGACCACTCGACGATGTCGATCTTCTCGCCGCGCAGCTCGCGGATGATCGCCTGCACGCGCGTGCCGCGCATGCCGACGCACGCGCCGACCGGATCGACGTCGCGCTCGCGCGAGAAGACCGCGACCTTCGCACGATCGCCGGCCTCGCGCACCGCGCCGCGGATCATGACCGTGCCGTCGTAAATCTCGGGCACTTCCTGCTCGAACAGCTTGATGAGCAGCGCCGGATCGGTGCGCGACAGGATGACCTGCGGTCCCTTCGCGTTCTTCGACACGGCTTTGATGACGGCCCGCACGCGGTCGCCGATCGCGTAGTTCTCGGCGCGCGACTGTTCCTTGCGCGGGATCTGCGCTTCGACGCGGCCGATCTCCGCGATGATGTCGCCGCTCTCGAACCGCTTGACCGTCGCGTTGACGACCTCGCCGATCCGCTGGCTGAACTCGCCGTGGACCTTCTCGCGCTCGGCCTCGCGCACGCGCTGCGCGATGACCTGCTTGGCCGTCTGCGCGGCGATGCGGCCGAGCTTCTCGGTGTCCTTCGGGAACTCGATCTCCATGCCGACTTCGGCTTCCGATCCGTAGAGCTCCTGCGCTTCGTCGAGCGAGATCTCGCGCGCCGCGTTCGTGACTTCCGGCACGATCAACCGCACGGCGTACAACTCGACCTGACCGGTGTCGAGGTTGAATCGCGATCGCAGATCCTCGTCGCCCTTGAAGACCTTGCGCGAAGCCGCGAGGTACGCGTCCTCAATCGCGCCGATGACGATGGCCGGGTCGATGCCCTTGTCCTTCGCGACGACGTCGATCATCTGCTGCAGTTCGGTAGCCATGCTGTTCTACATCTCCACTTCCAAGCGCGCCCGCGAGACCAGGGCCAGCGGCACGCGATGCGTACGGCGGCCTTCGGTCATCACGATGAACCCGTCTTCAACCCCCGCCAGCCGGCCCGCAAAGTGCGACTGGCCCTCGACGGGCTCTCGCGTGACGACCTTCGCCAGACGCCCGACGAACCGCCGGTAGTCGGCCTCGCCCCGCAACGGCCGATCCAGGCCGGGCGACGAGACTTCCAGCGTGAACTCGCGATCCAGGCCTTCCGTCAACGCGTCCTCGACATCGAGCAGCGCGCTCAAGTCGCGACTGACGTGCTGACAATCCTCGATGCCGACCGGCTCGCCGCCCGGTATCGCACTCGTTCCCTCGCCGGCGTCGGGGCGGTCAATCACCACCCGGAGGACCCAGCCAACCGGTTCACGGCGAATCTGGACGTCGAAAATCTCGAGGCCGTAACTGGCAGCGACGCGCCCGGCCGCCTCTCGCACGCGCTCACGGACGTCGTCTCGGCTCGCAGTCATCAGCGGTCACTGGGGAGTCGGCCCTTGCGCGGCCCGTGGGACAAGGCCGCACCCGCGTGCCAAATCGTCCCCCTAAAAAACAAATAGTGGGCACGGGCCCACTACCAAAGCCTTTCCCGCTAAGACCACCCAAAAGTATAGCAAGAGCGATTCAGGCGGGCAATGGCGTGGCGACGAGATCGTAGCCGCGCGCGGCGGTGATGCGCGCCGGGACGACGTCACCCGGCCGCAACGTCACGGGATCGCAGTCGGAGAAGACGACGATGGAGTCGATGTCCGGCGCCTGGCCTTCGAGCCGGCCGGTGACGACGAGATCGGAGTCGGGTGACGGACCGTCGACGATGACGGGCAGGACCTGACCGACCTGCTGCTTGCGGCGGCGCGCGACGATCTGCTTCTGGACGCGCATGATGCGGTCGCGCCGCGTGCGCTTGACGGCGGCAGGGACGTCGTCCTCCAGCGCGAAGGCACGCGTGCCTTCCTCGTGCGAGTAGGTGAAGACGCCGACGTGGTCGAAGCCGGTGTCGCGCACGAACGCCTCGAGCGCGTCGACGTCGGCATCGGTCTCGCCGGGGAACCCGACGATGAACGTCGTGCGCAGCGTGACGTCCGGCAGATGGCGGCGGATGCGCGCGAGCAGCGCGTCGTACGCCTCGCGGTTGCCGGGACGCCGCATGCGGCGCAGGACGTCGGCCGACGCGTGCTGCAGCGGCAGGTCGATGTACTTGCAGACCTTGTCGCAGGCCGCCATCGCTTCCAGCACGTCGTCGGTAATCGTCGTCGGGTAGAGATAGAGCAGGCGGATCCACGCGAGGCCGTCGACGTCGTTCAGGCGGCGGAGCAGGCTGGCGAGCGCACCGCGCCGGCCCTTGTCGATGCCGAAGAACGTCGTGTCCTGCGAGATCAACAGCAGCTCGCGCACGCCGCGTGCGGCGAGCGATTCGGCCTCGCGGACGATCGAGTCCTCGTCGCGGCTGCGGTACTCGCCGCGCAGCGTCGGGATGATGCAGAACGCGCACGTGTAGTTGCAGCCTTCGGCGACCTTCACATACGCGTAGTGCCGCGGCGTCGTCAGCACGCGCGGCGTCGACGCGTCGTAGAGATATGTGGGGGCCGGCCCCTGTGCCGGCCCGTCGATCGGGGCAGACCCTGACGCCAATGTAGGGGCGGGCCCCTGTGCCCGCCCGACGGATCCCGATCGGAAAAATCGCAGCGGCTGCGCGCCGTTTGACGTCGCGGCACCCGCGAGCGCGTCCGCAATCGCCGGCACGTCGCCGGTGCCGAGCACGACGTCGATCTCGGGGATCTCCTTCCGCAGTTCCTCGCCATAGCGCTCGGCGAGACAGCCCGTGACGACGAGCGTCTTGCAGCCGCCGTCGCGCTTGAGCCGCGCCATCTCGAGGATCGCGTCGACGGACTCTTCCTTCGCGCGATCGATGAACGCGCACGTGTTGACGACGATGGCCTCGGCGCCATCGGCATTGGCCGTGATCTCGTGCCCAGCCGCGCGCGCGAGACCGAGCATGACTTCGCCGTCGACGAGATTTTTCGGACAACCGAGCGAGACGAATCCAACTTTCATGGATAGAGCCGATAGAGCATGCGCGGATATGGAATGGCTTCGCGCAGGTGGTCCAGTCCGCAGAGCCAGGCGACGACACGCTCGATGCCCATGCCGAAGCCGGCGTGCGGGACGCTGCCGAAACGGCGGAGATCGAGATACCACTCGTACGCTTCACGCGGGAGCTTGTGCGCTTCGATGCGCGAGAGCAGCAGATCGTAGTCGTCGATGCGCTGGCCGCCGCCGATGATCTCGCCGTAGCCTTCCGGCGCGAGGATGTCGACCGATCGCGACACCTCGGGACGGCCGGGCTCTGGCTGGAAATAGAACGCTTTGATCGCCGACGGATAGCCCGTCACCGCGACGGGACCGTCGAACATCTCGGACAACGCGGTCTCGTCCGGGCTGCCGAAGTCGCCGCCCCACTCGAACGGCAATCCCTTTTCCTTGAGCGCGTCGGCGGCCGCGTCATACGTGATGCGCGCGAACGGCGTGCGGATGCGCTCGAGCGCGGCGGTATCGCGCTCGAGCGTCTTCAGCTCGCGACGCCGTTTGTCGAGCACGCGCGCGACGACCTCGGCGACGAGGCCTTCGGCCAACACAATGATGTCGTCAAGCGTCGCGTACGCGACTTCCGGCTCGACCATCCAGAACTCAGTCAGGTGGCGCCGTGTCTTCGATTTCTCGGCGCGGAACGTCGGGCCGAAGCAGTAGACGCGGCCGAGCGCCATCGCGTTGGCCTCGTTGTAGAGCTGGCCGCTCTGCGTCAGGTACGCCGTCGTGTCCTCGAAGTACTGCACCGGAAACAGCGTCGTCGTGCCCTCACACGCGGAGGGCGTGAAGATCGGCGTGTCGGCGAGCACGAAGCCGCGGCTGTTGAAGTAGTCGCGCACGGCTTCGATCACTTCGTGCCGCACGCGCAGCACTGCATGCTGGCGCGGCGAACGAATCCACAGATGGCGGCGATCCATCAGGAAGTCGACGCCGTGCTCCTTCGGCGTGATCGGATAGTCGTGCGCGGCCTGGACGACTTCGAGGCCGGTGACGTCGATCTCGTAGCCGCCAGGCGCGCGCGTGTCGGCCCGCGCCGTGCCGTGGACGACGATCGCGCTCTCCTGCGAGAGGTGATCCGCCGTCGCGAAGACCGCTTCGCCGACGGCGGCCTTCGACATCACGGCCTGGATGAAGCCGGATCCGTCGCGCACCTGCAGAAAATGGATCTTGCCGCTCGATCGGCGGCCAGCGAGCCAGCCGCGAATCGTGACCGGCTGGCCTTCGTACTTGGCGATGTCTTCGATGTAGACGGCCATGGGCGGGGACGCCTACTCCACGAAGGCGAAGGGCTGTCCCAGATCATCCAGTATGGCCTGAATCCGCGTGCGGGCCGCAACGATCCGCGCGAGCGTCGCTTTGGCGTCGCCGTGATCGGGCACTTCGAACATGAGCGGGCCCGTGTAGCCGACTTTCTGCAGCGCCGTCAGCGTGGCGGTCCAGTCGATCGTGCCGTCGAACGGCACCAGATGATCGTCGGTCTTTCCGCGATTGTCGTGGATGTGCGTGGTGACGATGTAGCCGCCGAGCGTGTCGATGGCGTCGGGCGCCCCGCCCGTGACGTGCGCGTGACCGACGTCGAGACATGCGGCCGCGTCGCCCAGCTCGAGATCGCCGGTGAGCCAGTCGAGCACCGCGCCGGCCGTCGCGAGGGCATTGGGAATGACTTCGATCGCGAGCTGCACGCCGGCCGTCGCGCACGCGTCGGCGATCGGCTCGAGGCTGCGGCGCACGGCGCCCGCGTCGTTGTCGTTGGCCGGAATCGGCTGACCTTGAGGCAGACCGAGGTGCAGGACCGCCGCGCGGCAGCCGAGATCGCGCGCCGCCGTGATCGCCTGCAGCGTCTCAGCGATGGCTTCCTGCCGTGCACTGCTATCAGCGGACGCGTTCGAATACGCGCGTCCCCACACGCCATTCGTGAATCCGTCGCAAATCGGGAGATGCACGCTCCACGCTTCGAGCCCGAGCTCGTCGAGCCACGAGCGGAGCTCCGCGATGGCGTTCGCGTCGTGATAGTCCACGTGCGTTCGCGTCGCGAAGATCTCGACGAGCGGGAACGCGTGTCCCGCGACGAGCTCGAGATGCCGGCGCGTCAGGCGATCGCCGTGGAACAGGTGCGTGGAGAGGCCGAAGGGCATGGGGTAAGACGATACCTGTCAACTTGGAACTTCGAACTTCGAACTGGGCGTGATCGCATCTTTTCGGAGCGCCGGGCCGTCAGGTCCGGCGCTGCGCAATTCGGGAAGCATGCCCGTCAGGATCTCGCCGAGGCGATCGAAGCGTCGATGGCGCGCGAGATTGTCGCGCACGTGGCGCAGCGTGCGCGGGACGTACTGCGCGTACACGGGATTGGCGCGCGTCACGGCCTGGTAGCCGAACGTGCCGAGCGCTTTCAGGTTTCGCTGCATGGCCATCAGATCGAATCGAGCCCGGAACACGTCGAGGTCGCGCGCGCCGATGGCCGAGGCGAACGTCGTCTTCAGGCGATCGACGAGCGGCTCCGGCAAATCGACGTAGGAATCGCGCAGCAGCGACACCAGATCATACGTGTCCGGTCCCATGCGCGCATCCTGAAAGTCGATGACGTACAGTGCGCCGCCGGCGACCATCAGGTTGCGGCTGTGATAGTCGCGATGGCAGAGCACGCGCGGCTCGGCGGCCAGCTCATCGACGATGGCGTTCAACTCCGCGCGAAGCGCCTCGCGCGTGGCCGGCAGCAGATCGATGCCGCGATACGCCTCGAGGAAATGGCGGACGAAGAAGTCCATCTCCCACGTGAGCTTCTCGACGTCGAACGCGATGCCGTACGGGATATAGCGCGGATCGGCCAGCTCCCGGCCGCGCCGCTGCAAGGTGACGACGAGCTCGGCGGCATGCGCGTACCAGCGATCGCGCTCGTCGGCCGTCGCCGCGCCGAGCTGCGCCTGCAGCGTCACGTCGCCGAGATCCTGCAGCGCGAGCACGCCAAGGTCGCCGGCGTCGCCAAGCAGTTGCGGCACGGGCAGCGGCATGGCTTCGAAGAGCGTCGTGACATTCACGAAGGGCAGCGTCGCGTAGTCGAACGGCGTGGCATAGAGTGCGAGCACGAACGACGATCCCGATCGCGGAATGACGCGGAAGTAACGGCGATCCGACGCGTCGCCGGTGAGCGTCACGACGCGCGCGGCGTCAATGCGGTGACGATCGAGATATCCGGTAATGCCCGTGGGGAGACGTGTGTCCGGCACGCGGGATAGTTTAGAGTGCATTTGAAAACTTCGAACTTCGAACTTCGAAGTTCGAAATTGACGTGGCGCCTTCGGCGCACTTGGCGGTTCTGACGCACGCTCCTAGGCGCGCGGCGCGTCGATCGGAAACACCGCGAGGCCGCCGCGGATCGCGGCGGCCTCGCTCGGCGTCGCGATCGACGCCGGCGCGAGAATGGCGCCGCGCGCCTCGAAGCCCGCGGGTACGACG
>DASZVJ010000101.1:0-4033 GCA_035547155.1 Vicinamibacterales bacterium | reverse complement strand
CTCCTGAAGATGGACTTCCTCGGCCTGAGCACGCTCACGCTGCTCGACGATGCGGTCCAGCACATCAAGGAGACGCTCGGCGAGACGATCGATCTCGAGCAGCTGCCGCTCGACGACGAGAAGACGTATCAGACGATCTTCCAGGCGGGCCAGACCCACGGCGTGTTCCAGTTCGAGAGCTCGGGCATGCGCGAGACCTTGCGCAAAGCGAAGCCCGTCTGTCTCGAAGATCTGATCGCGCTCAACGCGCTCTATCGGCCGGGGCCGCTGCGCGGCGGCGTCGTCGACGACTACATCAACCGCAAGCACGGGCGCGTCGAGATCAAGTACGACGTGCCGCGCATGGAGACGGTCCTCAAGGAGACCTACGGCGTCATCGCGTACCAGGAGCAGGTCATGCGCCTGGCCAGCGAGCTCGCCGGCTTCACGCTGGGCCAGGCCGACGAGCTGCGCCGCGCGATGGGCAAGAAGGACGCGGCCAAGATGCAGGCGCAGCGCGACGCCTTCATGAGCGGCTGCCGCGAGCGCGACATCCCCGAGAAGAAAGCGACGAAGGTCTTCGAGTTCATCGAGTTCTTCGCCGGCTACGGCTTCAACAAGTCGCACTCGACGACGTACGCGTTCCTGGCGTATCAGACGGCGTATCTCAAGGCGAACTACCCGCGCCACTTCATGGCGGCGCTGCTGACGATCGAGTCGCAGAGCTCGGAGAAGGTCGCGCTGTACCTCGCGGAATGCCGCGAGCTCGGCGTGCCCGTGCTGCCGCCCGACATCAACGCCAGCGACTGGAAGTTCATCGTCGAGCCCGGCGGCGTGCGATTCGGCCTCGGCGCGGTGAAAGGCGCGGGCGAAGGCGCGATCCAGTCGATTCTGACGGCCCGCCGCGACATGGGCGGACGCATCGAGTCGCTCTTCGAGCTCGCCGAGCGCGTCGACCTGCGGCTCGTCAACAAGAAAGTCATCGAGTGCCTGCTGAAGGCGGGCGCGTTCGATGCGCTCGCGCCGGGCGGCCGAGAGAGCTATCTCGCGTGGCGGCCGCGCGTGCTCGCGTCGCTCGATCGAATCCTCGATCACGGCAGCCGGCATCAGCGCGATCAGGATCAAGGGCAGTCGCTCCTGTTCGGCGGCGATGAGGAAGCCGGGGCGCGCGCGAGCGACGAGAGCGCGCTGCCGCCGGTCGCGCCGTGGACGGAGTCGGAAGCGCTCGCGTGCGAGAAAGAAGCGCTCGGCCTGTACATGAGCGGGCATCCGCTGCAGCGCTACGCGGAAGCGCTGACGATCACGGGCACACGGCGCGTGCAGGATCTGACGCAGTCGGAGCCGGAGGTCGCCGTCGCCGGCGTCGTCACCGGCTTGCGGCCGCTGAAGACCAAGAAGGGCGACCGCATGGCGGTCTTCTCGCTCGAGGACGAAGCCGCGAAGGTCGAAGCGGTCGTCTTTCCGGAAGCGTTCAGCCGCTTCGGCAGCCTCGCGGTCAACGATGCGATGCTGCTCGTGCGCGGGAAGTACGAGCGCGACGAAGAGTCGAGCCGGATCGTCGTGTCGGAGATGACGCCGCTGGACGTCATTCGCGAGAAAGCCGTCAAGGCCGTCGAGATTCGTCTGGCCGGCAAAGTTCTGGTCAAGAATGCCCTGCGCGATCTGGCGGGCGTGCTCGAGCGGTATCCGGGCGATCGCCGCGTGTCCGTCGTCGTCGAAGTGCAGAACGGCGGCGCGCCGATGCGCGTGCGCGCGGCGACCGCGCGGCGGATCAAGCCGAGCGATCTGTTCGTTCGTGACGTCGAGGCCGTGTGTGGCGCCGGCTCGGTGATGTTGAAGTAGTGAGGACGCGCGACTCCCATGCCTGAGCTGCTGGACTTCGAAGAGCCGATTGCGGTGCTGCAGAAAGAGATCGAGGCGATGGGCCTCATGCCACGGACGCCCGAGCGTCTGGCCGCCATCGCACAGCTCGAAGCACGCGCCACCGAGCTGCGCGCCGAGATCTACAAAACGCTGCGGCCGTGGCAGCGCGTACAGGTCGCGCGGCATCCGAACCGGCCGTCGACGCTCGACTATGCGAACCTGATCTTCACCGGCTTCACCGAGCTCCATGGCGATCGCCGGTTCGCCGACGACAAGGCGATCGTCACCGGATTCGCGTTCTTCCATGGCGAGCCCGTCGCGATCGTCGGTCATCAGAAGGGCCGCGACACGAAGCAGAAGATCTTCCGGAACTTCGGCTATGCGAAGCCGGAGGGCTATCGCAAGGCGCTGCGCGTCATGGAGCTCGCCGAGAAGTTCGGCCGGCCGATCATCGTCTTCGTCGACACGCCCGCGGCGTATCCCGGCATCGAGTCGGAAGAGCGCGGCGTGGCCGAGGCGATCGCGCTGAACCTGCGCGAGATGGCGCTCCTGAACGTGCCGATCATCGTCGTGGTGGCGGGGGAAGGCGGCAGCGGCGGCGCGCTCGGCATCGCGGTGGGCGATCGCGTCCTGATGCAGGAGTTCGGCGTCTACAGCGTCATCCCGCCGGAAGGCTGCGCGGCGATCCTGTGGCGCGATGCCGCGCGCAAGGTCGACGCGGCGGAAGCGCTGAAGATCACCGCGCCGGATCTGCTGTCGCTCGGTCTGATCGATGAGATCGTCAAGGAGCCGATTGGCGGCGCGCACATGGACGTCGCGCAGGCAGCCGCGCTGCTCGACGAAGCGATCACGCGCCATCTTTCCGACGTCCAGCGGATGGATCCGGCGGCACGCCTCGACGCGCGCTATCAGAAGTTTCGCGCGATGGGCCGCCTCGGCCAGGCGTTCGTCGACGATGCGGCGCCGGCCACGCCGGGCTCCGGACAGGCCGGCTGATGCGGCGTCTCGTCTGGGAGGACGTTCCCGCCGACGGCGATCGCGTCCAGGCGATCGCGGCGTCCGTGGGCGTGCCGCCTGTCATCGCGCGCTTGCTCTGTCAGCGCGGGCTCGACACGCCTGACGCGGCGAGCCGTTTTCTCTCGCCCGCGCTGAGCCAGCTCCACGACCCGTACTTGCTGCTCGACATGCGGCCGGCGATCGAGCGGCTGCGCGCGGCGATTGCGCGCGGCGAACAGATTGCCATCCACGGCGACTACGACGTCGACGGGATCACGGCGACGGTGATCCTCCGCCGTGCGATCGAGCTGCTCGGCGGACAGGTCGTCCACTTCGTGCCCGATCGCATGAAGGACGGCTATGGCCTGCAGGCCGCGACGATCGATCGCCTGCACGCGGCTGGGGCGCGCGTCATCGTGTCCGTCGACTGCGGCATCCGTGCGACGGAAGCGGCCGTGCGTGCGCGCGAGCTCGGCGTCGATCTCATCATCACGGATCATCACGAGCCCGAGACCGCGCTGCCGCCGGCGTTCGCCGTGATCAATCCGAAACGCCCCGGCTGTACGTATCCGGAGAAGATGCTTGCGGGCGTCGGCGTCGCGCTCAAGGTCGTGCAGGCGTTGTTCGAATCGACGCCGCACGGTGCGGACACGCTGTCGCATTTCATCAAGATCGCCGCCATCGGCACGCTCGCCGACGTCGTACCCCTTGTGGGCGAGAATCGCGTCATCGCCAGCTTTGGCCTGAGCGGCCTGTCTCGAGGGCCACATGGCGTCGGGCTCGAAGCGCTGCTCGAAGAGGCGCAACTCTCCGGCCGCCGGCTCGACAGCTTCCACGTGAGCTTCATGCTCGCGCCTCGTCTGAACGCGGCCGGGCGCATGAGCTCGCCGGATCTGGCCGCGGATCTACTGTTGCTGCGCGGACGCGATGACGAGATCCGCGAGCGCGCGAGGCAGCTTGCGAAACGGTTGTCCGAGGAGAACACGAAGCGGCGTGAGCAGGAGGCCGAGATCCTCGCGGAGGCGCGACGCTCGATCGAGCGCGATCCGCAAGTTGGCGCGCACAACATGCTCGTCGTCGCCGGCGACGGCTGGCATCGCGGCGTGATCGGGATCGTCGCGTCGAAACTCGTGGAGCAGTACCACAAGCCGACGCTCGTGCTGTCGATCGAGGATGGCATCGCGCGGGGATCCGG
>DASZVJ010000100.1:0-16892 GCA_035547155.1 Vicinamibacterales bacterium | reverse complement strand
CCGAGGCGATAGCCGTCGTCGCCGAGATCCCACGGCTCGGCGATGAGCTTCACGCGGCGCAGCACGGGATCCTGTTGCACGGCCGCGAAGAACGACGACCAGCCATCGAAGTGGCCGTTCGCGCGGCCCAGCGTCACCGCGAGATCGAAACGGAAGCCGTCGACGTGCATCTCGGTGACCCAGTAGCGCAACGAATCGAGGATCAGGCGAAGCGTCTGCGGGTGCCGGACGTTCAGGCTGTTGCCCGTGCCCGTGTAGTCCATGTAGTGCTGCGGATCGCCGTCGACCAGGCGGTAGTACGCCTGATTGTCGAGACCGCGCATCGAGATCATCGGGCCGAGATGATTGCCTTCCGCGGTGTGGTTGTAGACCACGTCGAGCAGCACTTCGAGGCCCGCCGCGTGCAGCGCCTTGACCATCGTCTTGAACTCGCGCACGGGATCGCCGCGGCCGGCGTCGGACGCGTACGCCGCGTGCGGCGCAAAGAAGCCGATCGAGTTGTAGCCCCAGTAGTTGCGCAGGCCGCGCGCGATGAGCAGCGCGTCGTGCACGAACGCGTGCACGGGCAGGAGCTCGATGGCCGTGACGCCGATGGCGTGAAAGTGCTCGATCGACGCCGGATGGGCGAGCGCGGCGTACGTGCCGCGCAGCTCCGGCGGAATGTCCGGGTGCTGCTGGGAGAAGCCCTTCACGTGGGCTTCGTAGATCACGGTATCGGTCCACGCGCGATCGGGCAATCGGTCGTCGCCCCAGTCGAAGGTCTCGTCGGCGATGACGCCGCGAGGAACAGCGCCGGCGCTGTCTTCGTTCGACATCTCCTGACTCTCGCCCGGCACGTACGGCAGCGGAGCCGTGCCCGGCACCTCGTCGCCGCGCACGTAACGGGCGTACGGATCGAGCAGCAGCTTGTTCGGGTTGCATCGCAGACCGGCGTCCGGCTGCCACGGGCCATACACACGAAAGCCGTACTCGACGCCCGGACCGATGCCTTCGACGAAGCCATGCCAGACGTGACGCGTGCGCATCGGCAGCGGCGCGCGCGCTTCACGGCCGTCGAGGAAGAGACAGAGCTCGACTTTCGACGCGACGGACGAGTAGACGGCGAACGTCGTGCCGGCACCGGTCCAGTGCGCGCCCAGACGTTCCGGATCGCCGGCGCGAATCGAGAACGTCTGCGGCCGCGCCTTTGCGGCAGCCGGCCGTGCGCGCGGACGAGCGCGGCTCGTTGCGGGCTCGCGCGGCGTCACGAGTCCGCTGACACTTCGACCGGCGCGCCGATCCCGCATTCCTTCATCTTGTTGAGCAGCGTCTTGTAGCTGACGCCGAGCTGTCGAGCCGCCTTTCGGCGATTCCATTGGAGACGGTCCAAAGTCTGCTGGATGGCGTCGCGCTCGGCGGATTGCGCCGCCCGCCGCGCGAGATCCGGCAGAGTCATTGAGCCAGCAGCATCCGTGCCAATCACCCAGCTCGCGGGCTCCTCGACGACGACGGACGTGTGGGCGACGGGCATCGCCGAGGCGGGAATGGATGAGGGCTCGGCCGGGGCAACTGTGGCCGCCTCGACGGCGTGGCGCGGGTGCGTCAGCTCGCCGAGCACGAGCGTCTCGTCCTGAAGGATCACGAATCGTTTGATCACGTTCTCGAGCTCACGCACGTTTCCCGGCCAGGCATACGTCACGAGCGCGTGCCGCAGCGCTGGCGACGGCCGCGCTGGCGTGCGACCGTATCGCGCAGCATAGCGGAACAGGAAGAATTCGACGAGCGGCAGGATCTCGTCGGTGCGCTCACGCAGCGGCGGCACGCGAATCTCGATGACCTGCAGCCGATAGTAAAGGTCCTCGCGGAACTGGCCGTCGCGGATCATCCGCTCGAGCGATCGATTCGTGGCGGCAATCACGCGCACATCGACCGCCACGGTGCGGTTGCTGCCCAGTCGGGTCAGCTCGTGATCCTGCAGCACGTGCAGCAGCTTCGCCTGCAAGGGCAGCGGCATCTCGCCGATCTCGTCGAGCAGGATCGTCCCGCCGGTCGCGAACTCGAATTTGCCGACGCGCATGTTCTGGGCGCCGGTGAACGCGCCGCGCTCGTGGCCGAAGAGCTCGCTCTCCAGCAGCTCGGCCGGCAGCGCCGCGCAGTTCACCTTGACGAACGGCCGCGCGCGTCTCGCCGAGCGGCGATGCAGCTCGCGCGCGACGACTTCCTTGCCGACGCCGCTCTCGCCCGAGATCAGCACGCTGACGTCGCTGTCTGCGACGCGCTCGATCATCGCGACGACGTGCCGCATGGCCGGCCCGGATCCCCAGCAGCACTGCGACGCGTCGGGATCTTCGGCGGCCTGCAGGCGCATCCGAGTGACTTCGCTCGTCAGCTGCACCTTCTCGACGGCGCTGCGGATGGCCGCCTCGAGCGCAGCTTCGCCGAGGCCGGCCGGATCGTCGGGCTTGACGACGTAGTCGATCGCGCCGAGACGCACGGCGTCGACGATCGTCGACGGCACCTGCATGCCGGACAGCATGACGACCTGCAGCGCCGGATGCCCCTGCCGGATCGCGCGCAACGTCTCGAGACCGTCCATGCCCGGCATCAGCACGTCGAGCAGCACGACGTCCGGCGGCGTGTCACGGCCGAGCGCTTCGATGAGCTCGGCGCCGCTGGTGTACGCGGTGACGGCATATCCGCGCGTCCGGAGCAAGGCCGAGAGATAACTGCAGAAGGCCGGATCGTCATCGACGAGCGCGATACGGGCGGCTGTCATGGGGACCTCCGGTCGAGCACGTTCGTCTGCACACGAGCAGGTATGCTCCGACGCACTTTGGGCAATCCTTTTGCCAAATGCGGTGCGCCTGCCCCTGTCGGGGCCATCCGGCGTCCGCACGCACCGGACGAGGAAGTTACGTGCCGGCGCGGAGCGCATCTGTAGTTCTTACACGTGGTTGATCCAGCGGTGTAACTCGATTGTGAATGGTTGCGGGCACGGACCATGCATCGCTGGCCGTACGATGCGCGGGATGCGGGCAACGGCGCGCGTGGCCGGACTTCTGTGTTTTCTTGGAATCGGAGCCCAGGCGTGCGCCGAACGGACCGTCAAGATCCGTCTGAACGGGCTTGCCTTCGAGGGCAATCACGCCATCACGACATCCGAGATCCGCGGCGTGCTGGCGTCGCGTCCGAGCGGGCGCTGGCCGTGGTCTCACCCCGAGCCGTTCGATCAGCAGGTGTTCGAGCAGGATCTCGATCGCGTCCGTCAGCTCTATCAGGATCGCGGGTATCCGGACGCGCGCGTCGATCAGGTCCACGTCGATTTCAATGACGCCCGCGACGCCGTCAAGGTCCACGTCGTCGTCGACGAAGGCGCGCCGATCACGATCACGCACACGACGTTCGAAGGATTCGACACGATCGATCCCGCGGTGCTCGCAGGGCTGAATCGCTCCGCCGTCGCGGACGGCCGCGTGCGCGATCGCGCGGCCGTCGCGGACGTCCGGCAGCGCGCGGCCGAGGCGCTGCACGATCACGGCTACGCCTACGGCACCGTCGCGCTCGAAGAGACCGAGGCTGGCCCGCATCAGGTCGCGCTGCGCATCGTCGCGACGCCCGGGCCGGCGACGGTGTTCGGGCCGGTGACGATCGTCGGCACGCGCAGCCTGGACGAGCGCGTCATCCGGCGCCAGCTCAGCATCATTCCCGGACGGCCGTATCGCGAGAGCCGCGTGTCGATCAGCCAGCGCCGGCTGGCCTCGCTGGACATCCTGCGCTTCGCGACGATCAACGCGCGTCCGCCCGAGGATGGCCAACCCACCGAGATTCCCGTGCGCGTCATCGTCGCCGAGGACAAGCCGCGGCGGCTCGAGATCGGCGTCGGCTACGGGACGGAAGATCGTGCGCGTGCGTCGGTGGAGTGGTCGCATCTGAACTTCCTCGGCGATGCGCGCCGCGCGTCGCTGACCGGTCAGTGGTCGTCGATCGATCGCGGCGTGCGCATGAGCCTCGCACAGCCGTATTTCCTGCGCCGTGGGCTCTCGTTCGAGACGAGCGCGACGACGTGGTGGACGGGCGAGGAGATCTACACGTCACGCACGTACGGCGGCCGCGCGGGGATCAACTACCGGCGCGGCGGTCGCGGTCGCGGCACGGGACGTCCGCCGGACTCGTTCCGGCTGTCGTACGACTACGAGTTCCTGAGCTATCAGGTGCGGCCGGAGACGCTCGAGGATTTGACGCACGTCGGCCAGCTGATCGCGCTCGGCCTCGATCCGGTGACCGGCGCGGGCAAGGGCACGAAGACGGCCGTCGTCGGCGAGTATCAGCACACCGCGACGGACACGTTCGCCGATCCGCATCAGGGCTGGGCGCTCACGCTGCACGGCGAGGTCGCGTCGCCGGCGCTCGGCGGCACGTTCCGCTATCGCGAGATGCTCGGCGAAGTGCGCGGCTATCTGCCCGTGGGACGAACGGTCGTCGCCATCAAAGCGAACGCCGGCAGCCTGCTCGCGAGGACCGACGCCGACCTGCCGTTCTCGTCGCGCTTCTTTCTCGGGGGCGCGTCGAGCTTGCGCGGATGGTCGCGCTATCAGGTCGCACCGCTGAGCGACGGCGTGCCGATTGGCGGCCGCACGATGGCGCAGGTGTCGCTGGAATGGCGCGTGCCGGTGAGCGGGCCGATTCAGATCGTCGGCTTCGGCGACAGCGGCAACGTCTGGGCGGGCAGCCTCGACGCGACGATCGGCGGCTTTCGCAGCGACCTCGGACTCGGTATTCGGTATCGGACGCCCGTCGGCCTGCTGCGAGGCGACGCGGCGATGCAGGTGAATCCGATTCCTGGTCTGCTCATCGACGGCGAGCCCGAGACGCGTCACTGGCGGATCCACGTCAGCATCGGCCAGTCCTTCTGAGCGCGACATGAGACGTCCACGCCTTCGCACGATCGCTCGCACGGTGCTGCTGCTGATCGTCCTATTGGCGGTCACCATCGCGATCCTGCTGCGCACGGGCCGTGTGCACGAGTGGCTGCGCGTGCAGGCCGTCATGCGGCTGAACGCGATCATCGACGGCGACGTCGAGATCGGCCAGCTCTCCGGATCGCTCCTGCACGACGTCACCGTCAGCAACTTCCGCATCGTCCAGCGCGGCGACACGGTGATCGAGGCCGCGCGTGTGTCGGCGAGCTACGACGCGATGCAATTGCTGCGCGGGCATCTCGTCTTCACCGACGTGCGTCTGGAGAAGCCGTACGTACACCTCGTGCAGACGGCGAATGGCTGGAACGTCGCGCATCTGACGAAGCCGACCGGCAAGCCGTCCGCAGGGCCGGTGGCGATCGCGCTGGAACGCGTGCGGCTCGACGACGGCCGCGTCGCGCTCGACCTGACCGGACGCCCGCGGATCGATCTCGACCAGCTCGAGGCGGACACGCGCGTCGACATCGGCGCGAAGGGCGTCGACGTGTCGATCGCGCGCGGATCGGTGCACGACGTCACCAGCGGACAAACGATCAGCGATCTGACCGGCGGCGTCGGCATCGCGGAAGCGGTGACCTTTCGCGACATGCACGTGGTCGCCCCGGGGCTCGACGCGCGGTTTCACGGCGCGCTGGCGTCGGGGCGCATCGCGGATCTCGATGCGAAGGCGCAGTTGCAGGATTGGCACGGCGGACCCGTCATGACGTTCGTGCCTGCGCTCGCGGAGATTCCCGTGCTCACGGGCACGGTTGCCGCGCAAGGCGCGAGCAACGCGCTCGCGACGTCGTGGACGCTCACCGTGGCCAAGGGCGGAGGCCGATCTAGCGGGAAAATGCAGCTCGACATCACGCGCGCGCCGATGCCGATCCGCGGCGCGCTCACGTGCGACACGTGCGATCTCGCGGTGCTCGCGCGCCAGCCTGATCTGAAAAGCCGAATCACCGGCGACGCGACGATCGACGGCGTCATCGATACGGACGACGTGACGCGATCGGCGGCGCGGTTCACGTTCAATGGACGATCGACCGCGATCGCGGGGTACGCGGCCGATCGCCTCACGGCGAGCGGTCAGCTCCGCGATCGCAGCATTCACGCGTCGGGCTCGGCGCATGCCTACGACGCCGACGCGACGTTCGATCTGCGTACGCGCATTCCCGCAAAGGGCGAGACGGTGCCGATCGAAAGCGCAGGCACCGTCTCGCACCTGAACGTGACGAAGCTGCCGATGGCCGCCGACAAGGGGCTGGAGACCGATGTGTCCGGCGCGTACACCTTCGCCTACGATGGCGCGGCGTGGCAGGCGCAGCTGACCGCCGATGACTCGACCGTCAAAGGCGTGTCCGTCGCGGCGGGGACGATCGTGCGCGCCGAGGGCCGGGACAAGCGGCTCGACGCGTCGATCGATGGGACCGTGCAGCACGTCACCGGCGATCTGCTCGGTGTGCCGGCTTCAGCCCCGCTCACGCTCGGCGGGCGTATCACCGGCCGCGTCGTGATCCCGAATCTCGACACGCCCGGCGATCTCACGGCCATCGAAGGCGATCTCCGTGGACATCTCGAAGGCGAGGCCGGGCCGGACAACACGCAGGCGACGGCCGACGTCGACGCGTCCGTCGCGAATGGCCTCGCCGACGTGCGTCAGCTCGACGTGAAGAGCGCGCTCGCGTCACTCACCGCACATGGACGCCTCGCGCTGCCGTCAGAGGCCCCGGCCGCCAGTGAGTCGGCCCTGAACTACGTCGTCGACGCCTCCGATCTGTCAGCGCTCGCCTCCGTCGGCGTCAAGGATCTGCGCGGCGCCGTCCATGCGGAAGGCACGATCACCGGGCCGCCCGACGAATGGCATGTGCACGCGGACGTCGGCGGTCATCAGCTGGCCTATAGCGATCGCGCCAAGGCGTTGACGATCAACGGCACCGTCGACGGCATCGTGCCGATCAAGACATGGCAGGACGCGACGGCGACGATTGATCTCGAAGGCACGTTCATGAACGTCGGCGACTATGAGATCCAGCAGGCGGCGCTGACGACGAAGTACGCGCGGCAACAGATCGAGATCGCCGGTCACGTCGATCAGCAGGCCCGATCGGTCCAGTTCGACAGCGCCATCCTGCTGCGTCCGGAATATCGCGAGCTGCATCTGCGCTCGTTCGCGCTCAGTGCGCAAGGAGAGCCGTGGCGATTGGCCGCGGGTCGCGAGGCCGTCGTGCGCTACGGCGGCGGCAATATCCGCATCACCGATCTGATGCTCGAGCGTGGGCAGGAACGGCTCGACGCGCAAGGCGTGGTTGCGCTCGATCCATCTGCCGGCACGGCTTCCGGCGATCTGACGGCGACCGTCGCCAGTCTGAACGTCGGCGATCTGTTCACGCTCGCGACCGGCATGCCGCGCGTGCAGGGCACGGCCGACGGGCAGCTGCACCTCACGGGTGACATGAAGAACCCGACGGCCGACGTCGAGATGCACATCGCGAATGGACAGGTCGTCGACGTACCGTTCACGGACGTGCAGGCGAACGCGCGTCTGGCGAACAAGATCGCAGACGTGACGGCGCATCTCGTCGAGCCGCGGGGGGCGACGTTCGACGTCAGCGGCCGTGTGCCGACGTCGGCGGACGCCGGACCGGCGGACTTGCACGTGACGAGCCCCGGCATCAGCCTCGCGCTCGTGCAGGCGATGACGACGGCCGTGAGCGACGTCGCCGGCACCGCAGCTCTCGACGTACGACTGACCGGGCCGCTTGCCGATCTCGACATCGGCGGCAACGTGCAGCTGAGCGACGCCGCTCTGCGCGTCACGTCGACTGGCAGCCTCTACCAGCACATCAACGCCGACGTGCGATTCGAGAACGGCTGGGCGACGTTCGATCGGGCCTCGCTGCAAGACGACGACGGCCATGCCTTGAACGTGACGGGGCGCCTGGGCCTGCACGACGTCGGCGGCTCGCGGCAGGTCGAAGCGGCGATCAAATCCGACAGCATCCAGGTGCTCGAGAACGAGCTGGGCGACGTCGAGGTCAGCGCCGATCTGCAGGTCAGCGGATCGCTGGCCGCGCCGCGCGTGAGCGGCCACGTGGAAGCCACCCGCGCGCGGATCGAAGTCGATCAGCTCCTGCGCGCGATCGGCAGCAGCACGAGCCCGCTACCGCCCGTGCCACCGCCATCGTCTCCGGCCGCGCGCGCGCTCACGCCGTCCGGGTCGGAGAGCAAGGGCGAGGTGAAGGCGGCAGCCGTCGCCGCGGGCTCGGCGCCGCCCGCGAATGGATCGACTGCAGCCAACGCCGCTCCCGCGCCGACGCCTGCAGCCGCGCCTGGTGCATCTGCGCCGAATGGCGCCGCAACACAGACGGCCCAGAACGGTGCCGCCGCGGAGAGCGACAACATCTGGTCGCGCGCGACGGTGAACATCGACGTGCGGATGCCCGACAACGTGGTGCTCCGCGGGCGCAATCTGCGAGTCGGCACCGGCACCATGGGACTGGGCGACATCAACCTCACCGTCGGTGGCACGATGACGCTGCGCAAGCCGCCGCAACAGGATCCGGTTCTCGTCGGTGCGGTCGCGGCCGTGCGCGGCTTCTACGAGTTCCAGGGGCGGCGCTTCACGGTGACGCGCGGCAGCACGGTGCAGTTCCGCGGCACACGGCCGATCAACCCCTCGCTCGATGTCACTGGCGAGCGCGAGGTCTCGGGCATCACGGCGCGCGTGCGCGTCACGGGCACCGCGCGGCGGCCGGCGATTGCGCTCTCGAGTCAGCCGCCGCTCGAAGAAGGGGACGTCCTCGCGCTCATTGTCTTCAATCAACCGCTGAACGAGCTGGGATCGTCGCAGCAGGTCGATCTGCTGCAGCGCGCGGGCGACATGGCGCTCGGCGCGGTGGCGTCGAAGCTGACCGAGTCGATCGGGCGCACGCTGGATCTCGATCTGTTCGAAGTCCGTGCGCCGACGTCCGAGGGCGCCGGCGAGGTCTCCGTCGGCACGCAGGTCAACGAGCGCGTGTTCGTCGGCTTCAAGCAGCAGTTCGGATCCACCGACGCCAGCCGCGTGTCGATCGAGTACCGGCTGACGGAAGCGATTCGTCTGTTGACGTCCTTCGGCCAGGGCGGCGACTCGAACATGTCGATTCGCGAGCGCGAAGCGGCGGGCGTGGATCTGGTCTATACGATTCGATACTGATTCGGGCTACGGGCCACGGACGACATGACACGGGTAGGGCGGCCACACGGGCCGCCCCTACGCTTCGTAGCCGCCCACATATACACGGAGCCCGCGGCCCGTAGCCCGTGTAGGGGCGGCCCTTGTGGCCGCCCGGCGGCCTCGTCATCCGATCGCCGTCAACACCCGCCGCCAGAACGACAGCAGATGCCAGCCGTCCGTGAGGGCGGCGTGGCCGCCGAGATCGGCGTGCGAAAGCAGCGGCGTCAGCAGCCATTGCACGTGCGGATTGCCGCGGCGGATCAAATCCGCCGCGGCCAGCGGCGTCTCTGTCGACGGGATGACGTTGTCGTCGCGGCCGTGCAGCAGGAACACCGGCGCGTCGGTGATCGGCGAGCGCTCCGGCGACAACGCCGGATCGCTCGCCAGACTGTCGACGAGCGGCGCGAGCAGACGGCCGAGCGTGTCGACGCGCCGGTCGAGCGTCGCGTCGAGGATGCCGCGCGCCGGCTCGGGCAGCGCCGCGGCCTGCGCGCGCGCGTCCGCGACGAGCGCGGACGCGCGCGTCTGGGCGGGACTGTCGTCGAGCGAAGCTTCGAGAAACGTGCGGATGCCGCGCTCGAGCGCTGCGGTCTGATCCGCCGGGACGAGCTGCGGCACCGCGGCGAGCGCGATCACCGCCAGTCCGTAGTCGTGCGGCGTGCGGTGCGAGCCGTCCGGCAGCTCGCCGGTGCAGAGGAAGCGCAGCGCGCGCGGGAGATCGCCGTAGCCGCCGAGCGAGAGCACCGCCTCGAGCCGCCCGCGCAAGCGCGGGCGGCCCGCGGCGACGAGCGCGAGCCCGCCCGAGAAGCTCACGCCGACGAGGCCGACGCGGCCTCGCGGCGTGAGCGACGGGTCATTCGCGACGTCGAGCGTCACGTCCTCGATCGCATCCGTCGAGTGATGCGTGATCAGGAAGTGGCGCAGCTCCGGCAGCGGCGCGCAGACGACTTCGAGTCCCGTCGACGCCAGCCGTCCGCAGAACGTCGCCAGTCGAGGCTCGTCGACGCCACCGCCATGGACGCCCGGAAAGACAACGACCGTGTGAGACGGAGAGCGGGCGGGTGTGTAGATGCGGGCGAGCAGCGGACCGTCGCGCGTCGGCACCTGGCGATCGCGCGTCGTGAATGCGACGGGCCGATCGGGCAACAGCGCGCGCACGGCGCCGCGATACCCGGCGATGTCCATCAGAAACGCGAGCGCCGGACCGTAGATCACGACGAGGGTACCGGCGGCGGCCACGAGCAACGCGGCCAACGCCAGCGCGATCCGTTTGGCCCAGGTGCGCATCCCGGGAATAATAGTGGACGCTCATGTCGTCACGCGCGCTCGTCATTGCGATCGATGGCCCGTCCGGAGCGGGCAAAGGCACCGTCTCACGCGCCATCGCGCGCACGCTCGGCTATCGGCACATCGACACGGGTGCGATGTATCGCGCGGTGGCCTGGTTGGCGGCGCACGACGGATTGGATCTGTACGACGCGCCGGTCCTCGCCGCGCTGGCGTCCAAGGCCACTATCGATCTCGGCGATGCCGTCGTCATCGACGGCCACGACGTGACGTCGGCGATTCGTACGCCCGCGATCGATCGCGCCGCGGCGATCGTCGCGCAGCATCCGTCCGTACGGCAGCTGCTCGTCGAACGACAGCGCGCGTACGGCCTCGATGGCGGCGTCGTCATGGAAGGGCGCGACATCGGCAGCGTGGTGTTTCCCGGCGCCGACGTGAAGGTGTATCTCGACGCGACGCCGGAAGAGCGCGCGCGGCGGCGGTCGCTCGATCCCGCGCACGCTGCCGGCCGTGAGACCGCCGGCGTCACGCAGGTCGCTGAGGCGCTCGCCGCACGCGACCGGACCGACAGCACGCGCACGGCCTCGCCGCTCGTCGTGCCGCCAGGCGCGGTCTACATCGACACGACCGGCGTGCCGATCGACGACGTCGTGCACCGCGTGCGTGCGCTGATCGACGCGAAGCTCGCGCCGGCATAGGCGCGGCTAGTCTGCCGGTGCGGTGATCCCGCACTCCTTCATCTTGTTGAGCAGCGTCTTGTAGCTGACGCCGAGTGCGCGGGCGGCTTTGCGGCGATTCCAGCGGAACTGATCCAGCGTCTGCTGAATGGCTTGGCGCTCGACGGCGATCGACGCGCGGCGGGCCAGCTCCGGCAGCGTCACACCGGCCGTCGACGGTGTGCCGTCGACGGCGCTAGCCGCAGCACCTGGCGTGCTCTCACCATTCATTACTGGCCGAGGCTCGCGGTCGACATGCGGCGGCGCGATTTCGTGCGCGCCATTGTCGCCGTGCGGTGCGGGATCGAACGTCCGCGGGCGCTGCAGCTCGGCGAGCACGAGCTCCTCGTCTTGAAGAATGACGAAGCGCTTGATGACGTTCTCGAGCTCGCGCACGTTGCCGGGCCATGGATAGGCCAGGAATGCCTCGCGCAGCTTCGCCGACGGCCGCAGGGCCGTGCGTCCGTATCGCGCCGCGTACTTGATGAGGAAGAACTCGGCCAGCGGGACGATCTCGTCGCGCCGGTCGCGCAGCGCCGGCACGCGGATTTCGATCACCTGCAGCCGGTAATAGAGATCTTCGCGGAACGTGCCCGCGCGAATCATCTGTTCCAGGTCGCGATTGGTCGCGGCGATGACGCGGACATCGACCGACACCGGCCGGTTGCTGCCGAGGCGTGTGAACTCGCGATCCTGCAACACGTGCAGCAGCTTCGCCTGGAGCGACGCCGGCATCTCGCCGATCTCGTCGAGCAGGATCGTGCCCTGGTTGGCGAACTCGAACTTGCCGATGCGCATGACCTGCGCGCCGGTGAACGCGCCGCGCTCGTGGCCGAACAGCTCGCTCTCGAGCAGCTCGGCGGGCAGCGCCGCGCAGTTGACCTTGATGAACTGGTGCGTGCGCCGAGTCGACCGGCGGTGCAGCTCGCGCGCGATGACTTCCTTGCCGACGCCGCTCTCGCCCGAGATCAGCACGCTCACGTCGCTCTCCGCCACGCGCTCGACCATCGTCAGCACGTTGCGCATCGGCAGGCCGGCGCCCCAGCAGGGCTGCGCGCCGTCCGGATCGTCGGCGACCTGCGCGCGCAGGCGCGCAACTTCGCTCGTCAGCCGCACCTTCTCGGCCGCGTTGCGGATCGCGATCTCGAGCGCCGCTTCGCCGAGGCCTTCTGGATCGTCGGGTTTGACGACGTAGTCGACGGCACCGAAGCGGACGGCGTCGACGATCGTCGACGGGACCTGCGTGCCCGACAGCATGATGACTTGCAGAGCGGGGTGCGCCGCGCGCGCGGCCTTCAACGTCTCGAGGCCGTCCATCTGCGGCATCAACACGTCGAGCAGCACGACGTCTGGCGGCTGGCCGCTGCCGAGCGCGTGCAGCAGCTCCGGCCCGCTCGAGAACCGGTTCACGTCGTAGCCCCACGCGGTCAGCAGGGTCGACAGATACTCGGCGAACGCGGGGTCGTCGTCGACGACGGCGATGCGGGTCGGCGTCATGGCGTCCGCTCCACGGGGAGCTGCACGGCCACCCGGCCGCCGTCGTGCGCCGTGACGTGCGCACCATGCGCGTCGAGCACATACGACGCGACGACGAGCGAGAGGCCGAGCCCGCCGCGATCCAATGCCAGACCCGTGCCGCGATCGGCCGGATCGATCGTGGCACGGTCCGGCTCGGTGCCGGGCGCGATCGCGAAGCGGACGCCGACGTCGGAGACGCATGCCGCGACGACGGCGGCCTTTCCGCCGCTGTCGCGCTTGACGAGATCGGTCAACGCCACGATGGCGCTGGCGAGCAGCTCATCGGAGGGCGTCGCGATCGCCGCGTCCGCCGCGATGTCGCGGCACGGCACCACGGTCACGCCGGCCGGTGCGCGCTTGGTGATCTCGGCGAGCAGCGCGCCCACGGTCACGTGCCGCTCGGCTCCAGCCGGCGACTTCAGAAATACCGCGAGATCGGAGGCCTGACGTCCGATCGCCGCCAGACGGCCGGTCGAATCCAGCATCGACGTGAGCATGCTGGTCTCCGGATCGCCCGCCTGGCGATCGCGCTGCAGCAATCGGATATAGCCCTGGAGCACGCTCAGAGGACTGCGAAGCTCGTGCGCGAGCACGGAGAGCAGATCTGGAAGCTCGACCGACATGACGATCAGGACGTACGGCTCCATCTTGCCACGGCTCGAGGCCCGGCGTCGCGGAATGGGCAAGACCCTTCCATTCCTCGGTACGGCCCTGCCGCCGCAGCGTGAGACGCGGTTCGTCCAGCCGGGCATGACACGTGCAATACCGTGCGCGAGCGTCTGTCACACGGCGGGCGCGTTTCGAGAGACAAGGAGCTTCTCATGCTGACAACCATTCTGGTGCTGCTCCTCGTGCTGTGGCTGCTGGGGATGGTGAGCTCGTACACGCTCGGCGGATTCATCCATGTGCTGCTGCTGATCGCGATCGCCATGGTGCTCATCCGCATCATCCAGGGCCGGCGTCCGGTCTGACGCGCGCGAAGATCTTACGCACGCGCGCGTCAGCGTAAGGGCCGCGATCGCGATGCGGAACGTGGGCGCGAACGTGGACGCGTGGCACATGGCTTGAAGCAAGTGGGGAATACGGCTCATGAGTGACACCACCGCGTCCATCTGGCTCGCCGTCATCGCGCTCAGCGTGCTGACGCAGACGCTGTTGTTCATCGGCGCCGCGATTCTCGTGCACCGCCGGATGAGCGCCACGGAGCGCCGCCTGCACGTGCTCGAGCGGGACACGCTCGTGCCGCTGCTCGCGAGGATCGAGCTGGCGCTCGGCGATGCGCAGGACGCGATCGCGCGCGTGCGACGCGCCGACGACGAGATCCGGCGGGCGTGGGATCGCACGAAGCGGACGACCGGGGATCTCCTGCGGCGCGCCAGCGCGAGATCCTGGCCCGTGTGGGGCATGGTCAAAGGCGTGCGCGCGGCGGCGAGCACGCTCGCCCGCGCCAACGGCTCGATGCGCAATCGCGCGCAGCCTCACCGTGAGCGCGAGAACACCCTGTTCGAGGAAGAAGGAGGCCACGTCGATGTACGAAACTGAATACACACAAGGACGCCAGTCCAGCCGCGATTTCCTGACCGGCGCGATGGTGGGAATCGCCGTCGGCACGGTGGTCGGGTTGTTCATGGCAACCAAGCCCGGCACGGAGTTGCGCGATCAGGTCGCCGAGTCCGCGCGGAAGTTCAAGCGTCAGGTCGGCGAGACGTACGACCAGGCCGCCGACGCCGTGTCGAACGCCGTCGATCGCGGGCGTGAAGCGCTGCGCAAGGGCCGCGAGAAATTCGACGAGGCGCGTCAGGAGTACGCATCCGACGATTTCCGCACGGATCAGGCGCCGGGCGGACGCGTCTCCTAGCGCTCGTCTGGATCTCGTCATCGGAGCGCGTCCTGCGCTCCGGCGTGTGCGTCGGTGAGCAGCCTCCGATGACACGGGATGGGCACGAGTCAGGCTGAGATAGAGGCCCCACGGATCGCCACGCCGCCTCCTTGGCGTTTCATTCACTGAATGAGGGCGACCCCGGCGATGCGCGGACAGCAGAGCCCGCCATCGTCCAAGGCAACCGGAGCAAGTGAGGAGGAGAAGACCATGAAGACCGCAATTGCGACTACGCTTGCCGTGCTCGGCATCGGATACCTCGGCGTTCAGGCGCAGTCCTCGTCGACGACGCAGAGTCGATCGACGGGCGCTGGGCAGCCCATTACCGTGACCGGCTGTGTGCAGCAGGCGTCACCTGGCGCGTCGTCGTCGAACGCGTTCAAGCTCACCGACGTGTCGATGGGCGCGGGCGCGAAGAGCTCGTCCGATTCGTCGGCGTCGAGCTCGACGCGGTCGGCTCAGCCGGCCGGCGCGCTCGACGAGTACACGCTGTCCGCGGACTCGAGCGTGAACCTCAGCCAGCACGTGAACCACAAGGTCGAGATCACCGGCACGATCGCGAACGACTCCGCGACGAGCAGCAGCACGACGTCGCCGGGCGCGGCGCCGGGCTCGACCCCGCAGGACACGACGAATCCGGGCGGCGCGATGAGCTCGCGCTCGGCGTCGAGCATCGGCACGCCGACGTTGAAGGTGACGTCGGTCCGCCCGATCGCCTCGTCCTGCCAGTAGACGTGGGGCCGCGTGGTCCGTGTGCGGGTTGTGCCGCACACGGACCGGCGCCGGCGTTCGCGTCCTCCTGCCGTGGAGGCCTCATGCGCATCCGACGTCGTTCGACGTCCTGGCTGGCCGGCGCAGCCGTGGCCGCTGTCGCGGGAAGCGCAGTCGCCTGGCGCCGGCATCGTGTCGCCAGCCGGCTCACCGGGCAGACGGTCGTCGTCACCGGCGGATCGCGCGGCCTCGGATTCGCACTGACGAGAGAATTTCTGGCCCGCGGTGCCCACGTATGGCTGCTCGCGCGCGATGAGGACGAGTTGGTGCGCGCACGCGCGCGCCTGCGGCCCGTGAGCTCGCGTGTGGGCATTGTTCCGTGTGACGTGCGGGACGTCCAATCGGTGCTGATGGCGGTGTCGTCGATCATCGATCGCACCGGACGGATCGACGTGCTCGTCAACAACGCCGGTGTCATGCAGGTCGCGCCGTTCGCGCACACGCGGATCGAGGATTTCGAAGACTCGCTGCGCACGCATTTCTGGGGCCCGCTCTACATGACACGGGCCGTCTGGCCGTACATGCGCCGGCAAGGCCGCGGACGCATCCTCAACATCGCCTCGATCGGCGGACGCGTCGCGGTGCCGCATCTTTTGCCGTACTGCGCCGGCAAGTTCGCGCTCGTCGGATTTTCTGAAGGGCTTCGGACCGAGCTCGGTGCCGACGGCATCACCGTCACCACCGCCACGCCGGGACTGATGCGAACGGGCTCGCATCGCAACGTGTGGGTGCGCGGCCAGCACGAGCGTGAGGCCGCGTGGTTCGCGCTGGCATCGGCCACATCGTTGACGTCGATGAGCGCCGCACGTGCGGCCCGGCAGATGGTCGACGCCTGCCTGCGCGGCCGCGCCACCGTGACACCTGGCTGGCAGGCGCGCGCGGCGACCTGGGCGCACACGATGGCGCCGGAAATAGTGGCCGCGCTTCTGGCCGGTGTGGCCTCGCACGTATTGCCGTCGGGCCGCCATGCCTCCGCGACGGATGACGGACGGCTGTCACGCGATCTGCATCTGGGTTGGATTGCGCGAACGCTTCCGACGCGCGCGGCGATGCACTTGAACCAGCGCGTGGCCGCCGATGAGGCGGGACGATAGGCCGCATCATGTCAGCCCTCGCGCAGTACCTCGACGATCACTTCGCGGGCGCGACGTTCGCCATCGAGTTGACCGAGCACCTGGCCGCACGATTCGAGCGCGAGCGGCGCGGAGATTTCTTCGCCAGCCTGCTTCTCGAGATTCGCCGCGATCGGCAGGCGCTCGAGGATATCGTGCATCGCGCCGCGGCGGCACCATCGAGCCTCGGTACGGCTGCGGGATGGACGATGGAGAAGTTGTCGAGGCCGAAGTTGAAGGACGTCGGCACGAGCAGCCTCGGCTATCTCGAGAGCCTCGAGGTGCTGGCGCTCGGGATCATGGGCAAGGCGATGCTCTGGCGGGCGCTCGGCACGATCGCGATGGCACATCCCGCCCTTGGTGACGTCGACTGCCGGCGGCTCGAGGCCCGCGCGCGTGTGCAGTACGAGAGCGTCGAGCGGCTGCGGATGCAGGCGGCGCAGGACGTGCTCG
>DASZVJ010000099.1:0-51322 GCA_035547155.1 Vicinamibacterales bacterium | reverse complement strand
TTGATCGCTCCCGTGTAGATCGCCATGCCGACGACGGCGTCGATGCCCATCGCGTCGAGCGTGTCGATCTCTTCTCGGCTGCGAATGCCGCCGGCGGCGATGAGACGACGCTTGGTCGCGGCCTGCACGGCGCGTACGGCGTCGAGGTTGAGGCCGGTGAGCATGCCTTCGGTGTCGACGTGCGTGTAGAGGAAACCGCCGACGAACGGCTCGAGCGTGCGTGCGGCGTCGGCGGCCGTCACCGGCAGCGGCGTCTTCCAGCCGTGGATCACGACCTTGCCGCCGCGGCTGTCGATCGCGCCGATGAGCACGTCGGGATCGATCTGCTCGGCGAACGCTTCCGCGCGCGCTTTGTTGACGCCGCGATCGTTGAAGAGCGCGGAGCCGAGGATCACGCGTCGCGCGCCGGCGTCGAGCAGCTCGCGTGCACGATCGACGGAACGTACGCCACCGCCGACCTGGCAGGGCAGCCGCGTCGCCACGTAGCGGACGAGGTCGTCGTTGGCCTGACGGCCCATCGCGGCATCGAGATCGATGAGCTGTACGATCGGAAACGACGCGAACTTCGCGATCCAGCCATCGACGTCGTCGCTCTCGATCGCAAGGCGCTCGCCCTGCTGGAGCTGCACGACACGTCCACCCATCAAGTCAATCGAAGGAATCAGCACGGGGAATTACCAGTCGAGACGCATGGGCACCCCGCGCGAGGCCAGAAACTGCTTCAGGTCGCGCACGGCGTGCTCGGAGAAGTGAAAGATCGACGCGGCCAGCGCGGCGTCCGCGCGGCCGGCCGAGAAGACATCGGCGAAGTGCTCGGGCGTGCCGGCGCCGCCGGACGCGATGACGGGAATCGGCACGGCGGCGCTCACGGCCGCGGTGAGCTCGCAGTCGAAGCCGGCGCGCGTGCCGTCGCGATCGATCGACGTCAGCAGAATCTCGCCGGCGCCGCGATCCGCGGCCTCGCGCGCCCACGCCACCGCTTCGCGCGTCACGCGCGTCGTCCCGCTGCGCGCGAAGACCTCGAAGCCATCGGCGCCGCGCTTGGCGTCGATCGCGACGAGCACGGCCTGGCTGCCGTAGATGCGCGCGAGTGCGGTGATCAGCGTCGGATCGGCGAGCGCCGCGCTGTTGAGGCTGACCTTGTCGGCGCCCGCGTCGATCACCGCACGGGCGTCGTCCATCGAACGAATGCCGCCGCCGACCGCGAGCGGGATGAACAGACGCTGCGACACCGCGCGGATCGTGTCGAGCAGCGCGCGGCGGCCTTCGATCGTGGCGGTGACGTCGAGCACCGTCAGCTCGTCGATGCCTTCCTCGTTGTAGCGCGCGGCGAGCTCGGCGGGATCGCCGGCCTTGCGCAGCCCTTCGAAGTTGATGCCTTTGACGACGGCGCCGTCGCGCACGTCGAGGCAGGCGATGAGGCGTTTGGCGAGCATGTCAGTGCGCCCCGCTCGCAACGCGCATGAAGTTCGTGAGCATCTTCAGGCCGGTCGCGCCGGATTTCTCCGGATGGAACTGGGCCCCGAACACGCGCCCACGCTCCACCGCCGCCGAAAACGGCACCGCATGCGTCGTCGTCGCCGCCGTGTCGTCGACGAGCGGCGCGGCGTACGAGTGCGTGAAGTACGCCGATGCGCCGGAATCGATGCCCTCGAAGAGACGCGACGGGCGCGTCGCGCGATCGAGATTGTTCCAACCGACGTGCGGCACTTTGACGTCGCCTTCGAGGCGGAAGCAGCGGCCGGCGATCAAGCCCAATCCCGGCGTTTCCGGTGCTTCGGCACTGCCTTCGAACAGCCATTGCATGCCGAGGCAGATGCCGAGCGTCGGCAGCCCGCGGTCGATCGCCGCGAGCACGGCGCTGCGCCATTCCGGACCGAGCGATGCCGTCGCCGCGAAGTTGCCCACGCCGGGAATGACGAGCGCGTCCGCGCCGGCCAGTCCGTCGACGCCCGCGACGAGGCGCACGTCGGCACCAACGGCGTGCAGCGCCTTGATGACGGACGTCAGATTGCCGGCGCCGTAGTCGACGAGCGCGACGGTCATAACAATCCCTTCGTGGACGGCAGCATCTTCGCGAGGCGGCGATCCTTGGCGCACGCGACGCGCAGCGCACGCGCAAACGCCTTGAACACGGCTTCGATCTGATGATGGCTCGATCGGCCGTACAGCACCTTCACGTGCACGTTCGCGCGAGCGGCCGTCGCAAAGCCCTCGAAGAAGTCCTGCACGAGCTCCACCGGCAGATCGCCGACGCGCTCCGCACGCACGCCCTTCAGGTCGACGACGGGAAACGGACGGCCCGACAGATCGACGGCCGCGACGGCGAGCGTCTCGTCCATCGGCATCAAAAAATAGCCGGCGCGGTTGATGCCGCGCTTGTTGCCGAGCGCCTGCAGCACCGCGTCGCCGAGCGCGATGCCGACGTCTTCCACGGTGTGATGCGCGTCGACGTCGAGATCGCCCGTCGCCGCGATCGTCAGATCGAAGCCTCCGTGCCGCGCGAACAGCTCGAGCATGTGATCGAAGAAGCGGATGCCCGTTCGCACCTCGTAGCGGCCGCGGCCGTCGAGATCGATCTGCAGCCGGATCTGCGTTTCCGTGGTTCGACGGTCAATTCGCGCGCGACGCAAGGGTCTCCTCCAGGGCCGCGAGCGTTCTCGCGGTGTGATCGACGACGCCGGCCGTGATGCGCAGGCAGCCGCCGCAGCCGGGCGCGGGCGACTTGTCGCGCACGAGAATGCCTCGCTCGCGCAGTCCATCCGCGACATCTGCCGCGCGGGTGCCGATCTTCACGAGCACGAAGTTCGCGTCGCTCGGCCAGTACTTCAGATCGTGGCGCGCGCAGAAGTCGTAGACGCGTGCCTTCGACTCCGTGGCCTGCGCGACGTACCAGTCGAGATAGCCCTGGTCGTCGAGCGCGGCATCGAGCGCGCGAATCGCGCAGACATTGACGTTGAACGGCGGCAGCATCGCCTGCAGCCGCGCGATCGTATCCGGATGCGCGACGAGCGCGCCGACGCGCAGGCCGGCCAGCCCGTGTCCTTTGGCGAACGTGCGTCCGACGACGAGGTTGCGATGGCGATCGAGCGCCGCGCCCACGAGCGTGCGTCCCGCGAAATCGCCATACGCCTCATCGACGAAGACCAGTGCCTGCGGGATGGACGCCGCGATCGTCTCGACGACGGCGGCGGGCACGGACAGGCCGGTCGGATTGTTCGGGCTGACGAGATACGCCACGCGCGTCGACGGCGTCACGGCGTCGAGCAGCGACGTCAGCGGGAAGTGAAAGTCCGGCTCCGGCTGAATCCGTACGAGGTCCGCGCGCACGACGCGGGAGAATTCGTCGAACATCTCGAACGACGGCTCCGGCAGCAGAAACTGCGGCCGGCGCGACGCGTGCCCGGCGTCTGCGTGCCACGCCCCGAACTGCGCGACCGCATGCAGGCCTTCGTCGAGACCGTTCGTCAGATGCACCCATTCGGCGTCGACGCCCAGCCATCGCGCGGTCTTCTCCGTGATCGCCGTGTAGTCGGGATACGTCGCGACGTCCTCGCGCGTCATCGCGCGCAGCGCATCGAGCACGGCCGGCGAGCAACCCGCCGTGTTCTCGTTGTAGTGCAGTCGCAACGCGCCGGGTGGATCTGACGGCATTCTCATCGGGCGGCCCGAAACTTTGAACTTCGAACTTCGAACTTCGCCCCTCGGCCGGCTCGGGGCGACGTGAGCCCGTCGAACGTCGAACTTGACGAAATGCCCGCGCCGCGTCCCGATCGATGCGTAGCGGCCCCGACCCGAGCCTGCACCGATGCCGCGTGCGCGGAAAGCCCTTCGGCTTCCGCGAGCGCGATGACCGACGGTCCGATGCCGCGCAGCGCGCGCTCCGACAGCGTCTGCACGGAGAACACGCGCACGAAATCGGCGGCGCTGAGCCCGCCGCGGAATCGCGCGGCTCCGCCCGTCGGCAGCACGTGATTGGATCCCGTGCAGTAGTCGCCCGCGGCCTGCACGCTCCACGCGCCCACGAAGATCGTGCCCGCGGCGCGATACGCATCTGGGTCGTCGTCCGCGTCGATGACGAGATGCTCGGGCGCAAGGCGGTTGACGAGCGCGATCGCGTCTTTCTTCCCGTGCGCGACGATGACCGCACCGTTGGCGGCGATTGACGCGCGCGCCGGTCCGTCTGCAGGGAGCGTTGCGTCAACGATGCGCGCGACCTCGTCTGCGAGCTTGCGCTTCGTCGTCACCAGAATTGCACGCGCGGCGGGATCGTGCTCGGCCTGCGCGATCAAATCGGCGGCAATCCAATCCGCACGCCCGCGATCGGAGCACACGACGATCTCGCTGGGGCCGGCGTGCAAATCGATCGCGCAGTCGCGCGAGACGAGCGCCTTCGCGGCCGCGACCCACGCGTTGCCGGGGCCGACGATCTTGTCCACGCGCGCGATCGTCTGCGTGCCGTACGCCAGCGCGCCAATCGCCTGTGCGCCGCCGATCGCGTACACGTCCGTCGCACCGGCTTCGAGCGCCGCGGCCAGGACGACCGGCGCCGGCCGCGGGCACACGACGACGACTTCCGGCACGCCGGCGACGCACGCGGGCACGACGGTCATCAGCAGCGTCGACGGCAATGGATAGCGGCCGCCCGGTACGTAGCAGCCGACGCGCGCGAGCGGTTGGACGCGTTGTTCGATGCGATGTCCTGGCGCCACGTCGATCGCGAACGGACGTGGCACCTGCTTGGAAGCAACGCGTTCGAGGTTGCGCGCGGCGAGTTTGATCGCCTTGCGGACGTCGGCGGGCGTGGCCGTCCAGCCGCGCCGCAGCTCGGCCTTCGACAACGGCGCGAGCTTCGTCATGGCCGGCGCGCCTTTGCGTGCGTCGAGACGCCGCGTCCATTGCAGGACGGCCGCGTCGCCGCGGCGACGCACGTCCTGCACGATGCGCGCGGCCTGACGTTCGACGGCCGGGTTGCGCGCCTCATCGCGCGCGATCAACCGATCGACGACCTGACGGTTGGACGAAGAGAGAATGCGCATCAGAGCACGATCTTGTTGAGCGGATATTCGACGATCCCCTGTGCGCCGCCGGCCTTGAGGCGCGGCATCAGCTCGCGCACGGTGCGCTCTTCGATGATCGTGTTCACCGCGACCCACTCCTCGTCGCTGAGCGGCGAGACCGTCGGCCGCTGCAGCGCCGGCAGCAGGCTCAGGATCGACGACAGATCGGCGCGCTTGACGTTCAGCATGATGCCGACGCGGCCCTGCGCTTCGATCGCCGCGCGCAGCAGCAGCGCCATGTTCTCGACCTTCGTCTTCTTCCAGTCGTCCTTCAGGACCGCCGGATTGACGATGAGCTGCGTGTTCGACTCGAGCACCGTGTCGATCACGCGCAGCCGGTTCGCGCGCAGCGACGATCCCGTCTCGGTCACTTCGACGATCGCGTCGGCGAGCACCGGCGGCTTCACCTCGGTTGCGCCCCACGAGAACTCGACGTTCACCGGCACGTGCTTCTTCGCGAAGTACGCCTCCGTCGCACGGACGAGCTCGGTCGCGATGGTCTTGCCCGCGAGATCCTCGGCCTTCTGAAACGGCGACTCGTCCGGCACCGCCAGCACCCACTTCACGCGGCCGAAGCTCTGCTTCGCGTAGACGAGATCCGCGACCGGCACCACGGCGCTGCTGTTGCCGGACGCCGCCGCGTGCTCCGCGATCCAGTCGAGACCCGTGAGACCCGCGTCGATCACGCCGTCCGCGACGTAGCGCGCCATCTCCTGCGCGCGAATCAGCAGGCACTGGATCTCCGGATCGTCGATGCCCGGATAGTACGAGCGCGAGCTCACGTAGATGTTGAAGCCCGCGCGCGCGAACAACTGGACGGTCGCGTCCTGCAGCGATCCTTTCGGCAGCCCCAGCTTCAGCGTCATCGTCCCGCTCCCGTCAACGCGACCGGCGTGAAGAAGCACGTGCGCTGGCCGGTGTGACAGACGTTGCCGTCGCCCAGCCGCTTCACGCGTACGAGCACCGTGTCCTCGTCGCAGTCGGTCGAGATGTCGACGACGGCGAGGCGGTTGCCGGAGGTTTCGCCTTTCATCCACAGCTTCTGCCGCGATCGCGAATAGAACGTCGCGTAGCCCGTGGATCGGGTGAGGGCGAGCGCTTCATCGTTCATGAAGCCCACCATGAGCACCTCGTTCGAGTCGGCGTCCTGAATGACCGCCGGAATGAGGCCGTCGAGCTTGCTGAAATCCATGACCGGATCATCCTTGCCCGGCCGCGCGCTGATGGGGAGAAACGAGCACCCCACCAGAACCGGCGGGGCTGCTATGCGTGGTGCGAGGTTGAGTGATCGCTACGCGCAGATCCACCGGCCGGTCGAGTGACCGTGATGATGGTGGCCGTGCGCGTGGCGAACCGCGAACATGGCGAAAAGCCTATCACACGGCCGCGCCGCTCCCAAGCGCGGCCACGAAATCGGGCGACAGCTCGTCCAGCCGATCGATCACGCGATCCGCCGTCGCCAGCTGCGCCGCCGGCGACGTCGTCGTCAAGCCAATGGTGCGCATGCCCGCGGCACGCGCGGCGGCCAGGCCGGGCACGGAATCCTCGATGGCCACGCACGCGGCCGGAGCCACGCCGAGCCGCTGCGCCGCGGTGAGATACGGCTCCGGCGACGGCTTGCACGACGACACGTCGTCGGCCGCGACGATGACGGGGAAGTACGAGTCGAGCTTCGCGCCGCGCAGGATGCCGACGATCTCGTCCTTGAGCGCGCCGGACGCGATGCCGAGCGAGAAGTGCGCCGCGAGCTGCTCGACACACGCCTTCGCGCCGGGAAACAGCACGTCGCCGGACTCGACGAACGACGCGAACACGCGGCCCTTCTCGGCGACGAGCGTGGCGATGTCGGTGCCGGTGAACGGCAGATCGTGATCGGCGCCATACGCGACGATCAGGCCGCGATCGTCGAAGCCGAGATACTGATCGAAGTACTCCGCCTCGTCGAGCTGCCAGCCGCGCGCGCCGAGGACGTGCTGAAACGCCTTCAAATGCAGACCCTCGGTGTCGGCGAGTACCCCGTCGAAGTCGAAGACGACGGTCTTGATGGGGGAGCGGGCGGCGGACATGCGGTCATTATGCCCGAGGCGGCGCGTCCTCCTGTTCGAGCGTGCGCCGCTCCGCGCGGCCGAGCAGCCGCGCGAGCACGACGATGATGAGCGCGGGGACGACGGCGCCCCACCAGCCGGACAGGCCGAGCTTCGACAGCAGCGCCGGACCTGCCCATGCCACGATGACGAGCAGGCCCGTCGCCCAGACGATCGCGGCGAGCGAGTTCAGCAGCGAAAAGCGCAGAGGCGCGACGTTCGCGTAGGCGCAGGCGGCGGCGAGCGCGATGCGCAAGCCCGGCGCAAATCGGATCGCGAAGACCATGGGGATCTGATGCCGCTGAATGCGGCGGACGAGGCCTTCGCGCCGGCGGGACAACGCGGGAAACCGATCGAGCCAGCGATGCAACCGGCCGCGCAGCAGATAGAAGTAGGCCTGGTCGCCGATGGCCGCGCCCGCGGCGCCCGCGGCAATCACGCCGATCGGATCGAGGAGGCCGCGGCTTGCGAGCGTGGCCGCGGCGACGAAGCTGATCTCGCCTTCGACGATCGCGGCGATGAAGATGCCCAGATAGAGGACGGGCCCGCTCGTGTCGCTCAGGGTCATGACGAAGGCGCGGGCGCCGCGGATCTGGCGCCGGCGAGCACGGCCTCGCGCGTCACGCGCGCGACGCGATCGAGCAGGTCGTCCGTCAGCGATTCGTACACGGGAATCTGCACGGTCTGTGTCGTCGCCTCCGCACCGGGCGCCGGCGCATGCGGGCCTTCGAACAACGATAGCGCGGGGCAGACATCGACATGTAACGTCTCGAGATCGACGCCGCGCCGCAGGCAGCGATCGACGACGCCGTCACGATCCGGCACGTACGCGCAGTATTGATAGAACGTGTGCGTCCGATCGGCCGGGACCGCCGGCGGCTGCACACCGGGCACGCCGCAGAGGTGATCCGTCATGCGTTGCGCGTGCCGCTGCGTCTCGTGCGTCCAGTGATCGAGATGCGTGAGCGCTTCCAGCCCGATCGCCGCCTGCACGTTGCCGTACCGCTCGTGATAATCCGGCGGCATCGTCGTCAACGGCCGGATGGCCTCCCAGAAATACATGTCGAGATCCCAGTGCAGCCGCGTGCACGTGTACATCAGCGGAAACAGCGTCCACGTGAAAATCGGCGGCCGCGTGGCGATCCGTAGCACGCGGCCGTGCCAGAGGCGCTGTTTGACGTGCGCGAGCTGCGGCGCGGGCTCGGCGGCGGCGAGCGCGGCGATGCGATCGGCGAGCGCCGGATCGCGCGTGACCGCCATGCCGCCACCGTACGTGTTCAGCGGCTTGATGGTCTGAAAGCTGAAGAGCGCAGCGTCGCCGAGCGTGCCGACGGGCCGGCCGCGGTACTGCGCGCCGAGCGCGTGCGCGCAGTCTTCGATCACGCGCAGGCCGTGGCGTGCGGCGACGGCGAGGATCTCGTCCATGTCGCACGGCAGACCCCACAGATGCGTCGGCACGACGGCGACGGTCTTCGGCGTGATCGCGCGCTCGAACGACTCGGCGGTCATGTTGAACGAGACGGGATCGACGTCCGCGAAGACCGGTTTGAGGCCGATGACGCGCGCGATTTCCGGAATGACCCAGAACGTGAGCGCGGGGATGACGATCTCGCTGCCGGGCGGCAGATCCATCGCCTTCAGGATGTAGAAGAACGCCATCCGGCCGTACGACGTCGCCGTCGCGCGCACACCGCCGAGCCGCGCGGCGAACGCGGCCTCGAACTGGGCGATATGCGGCCCGTCGATCAGCTGTCCCTTGCGCTGCAGATCGTCGATGACCTGCATCGTGTTCGGGATGACGCGCGGACCATAGCGGGAGATCGCTCTCAGCATGACAAGGGCCGTTCCATCGCCGCGAGCTCGCGGCGTGCGTGCAGGCGTTCGACCCGGCCGTCGAGCGCCGAGACGACGCGCCGCAGGCGCGGCGCGCTGATCCGGAGATAGTTCGTGAGGAACGACGGGCGCATGTAGAAGCGCGTGTAGGCCGCGCCCAGCAGGAACCGCAGCTGGTCGTTCGTCAATTGCGGATGCGTGAACGTCGGCGTGAAGCCGTCGAACTGCTCCCAGTCCGTCTCGGTGATCGTGCTCTGCATCCGCTTGTAGAGCGGCGTGCCGGGATACGGCGTCAGGATCTTGAACTGCGCGACCGTCGATCCGAGCTGGACGGCGTAGTCGATCGTCGCGCTGATCGAGTCCCACGTGTCCTCGCCGAATCCGAGCACGTAGAACGCGGCCGTCACGATCCCGAGCCGTCGGCAGTGCGCGAGGATGGCGCGCTGATGCGCTTCGGGGATCGGTCGTCGCCCGACTTTCTTCAGCGTCGTCGCCGAGAACGCTTCGACGCCGAAGCTCATCGCCCGCAGTCCCGCGCGATGCATGGTCGTCAGCAGCTCCTCGTCCAGCCGGTCGAGGCGCGTCTCGCACTCGAACGTGTGCGGCAGCTGGCGGCTGAGAATGCCGTCGCACAGCGCGAGCACACGATCGCGTTCCTGCGTGAACAGCGGATCGCGAAAGACGACGTGGACGCCGCCGCGGATGTCCGCGAGATACGAGAGCTCGTCGAGGATGTTGCCGACCGAGCGCGTGCGATATGCCGACAGGATCCGGTGCGGGCAGTACGTGCAGAACTCCGGACAGCTGCGGCTCGCGAGCAGCGGCAGCGAGCCGCCGGCCGGGCGTCCGGCGAACGGCACGCGCACGCGCCGCCGCGTGCCGGTGAGCGCGTTCCAGTCCGGGAACGGCAGGACGTCGAGATCGGTGATGTCCGGGCTCGGCACGAGGCCACTCAACGCTTCGCCGTCCATCAGGCGGAGCAACGCGGCCTCCGGCTCGCCCTGGAGGATGAAGTCCGCGGAGGGCTCGAAGAGCTCCGGCATCCTCGCGGCCGCGAGCCCGATGAACCCGACGCGCGTGCCGCGCGCGCGCATCGCGTCGGCCCACGCCGTCTCGCGGCGGTAGTCGACGAGCGACGAGAGCACGATGGCGACGTCGCCGTCGACGATCTCGCCCGACGAGGGCACGACGGTGTGACCGGCGCGCGTGGCGAGCGCGGCCGCGTACGCCAGGTGCACGCTCGGCAGATCGTGGAACCGCCGCTTCGTCTGCGAGATGACGGTCGTGACTTTCGAGAACGGTCTGAGGCGGGAGCCGTAGCCCCCGGCGACGGTGTCCTTGCTGACGAACCCGTCACCGCCTTTCACATCGGCCAACACAATGCGCATACGTCGAATCCCAAAGGTGCCGCGTGGGCACACGCCAAACCTCGACGGCATCACCGCACGCGATCGTGGCCGCGCGGTCGGCGGATCGATCGGTGAACGCCTCGTCGTGCGAGCGCGTTCGCGAGCGTGCTGTGATGAACGGTGACGCGCGGCCGGCGATGCCGGGCCGCTAGGCGACGTGCGTGGGAGGCGCGCGGGGAACGGAGGGATCGGATGGACGATGCGCGCAGGCGTGTTGATCGTGCAGCGGCGATCGCAGGCTGCCCGTCCGCAGCGCGGCGGGAGCCGGCGCGTTCGCGTCGAGCGCAGCGGGATCGCCGTAGGTCTGCGTCGGCGCGGAGTCCGTGGCGCCGGTCGGTTCGTCCTTGACGCTGCGATGCGTCGAGTCGGACGCCAGCGTCGTCGGAATCGGCCGTGGCTGGTAGCGTTTGAAGTGGCCGCTGCGCGCCTTCCAGATGTGAAGGCCGGTGGAGCGCGCGGTCGTGACGACGAGGGCGGGCTGGCCGTCGCCGTCGACGTCCATTGCCGCCATGCCCACGACCGGGCTGTGGGTCCGCAGGATGCCGGTCCGCTGCGTCTTCGACAGCCAGACGCGCAGGATCGACGATTCCGTCGAATCGACCGCCGCACGATCGCGTTGTCCGTCGCCGTCGAAGTCTGCGTAGACCTGCTGCAGCGGCGCGGCGGCGAACCCGATTCGCGGCCAGCCCAACAGCACGCAGAACAGCGCCAGCCAGCCGAGCCGACGCGACAAACGGGGGACGATCATGTCGTGCTCGGAGTATACGACGGGGCCCGAGGAGGGGCATTAGCGGGCGTTAATCGGATAGGCTCGGTCGCATGGAACGCCATCTTTTGTTCATTGACGGCCGGTTCGTGGAGGCGGTTGGCGCCGTCGAGCGCGAAATCGTCGACCCGTCGTCAGGGCGCCCCATCGCCCGTGTGTCGGATGCGGGCGACGAGGACGTCGCGCGCGCGGTTGCGGCCGCGCGGCAGGCCTTCGAGACGTCGTGGCGGCTGGAGGCGCCGCGGGACCGCGCCCGCGTATTGCGCGGACTGGCAGAGGCGATTCGTGCGCGCGCCGACGAGCTGGCCGCGATCGAGACGCGCAACAACGGCAAGCCGATCGTCGAAGCCGAATGCGATGTCGACGACGCCGCGACGTGCTTCGAGCACTACGCGAGCCTTGCGTCGACGATTCACGGCGACGTGCTGCCGGTGCCGGACGCGCTGACGCTGGCCGTCCGCGAGCCCGTCGGCGTCTGCGGGCAGATCATCCCCTGGAACTATCCATTGGTGATGGCCGCGTGGAAGATTGCCCCCGCGCTCGCCGCTGGATGTGCCGTCGTGCTGAAGCCGGCCGAAGAGACGCCGCTGAGCGTGCTGGCGCTCGCGTCGAGCTTCGACGAAGCCGGTGTGCCGCCAGGCGTAATCAACATCGTGACCGGCGGCGCGGAGACGGGCGCGGGGCTCGTCGCGCATCCAGGCGTGGACAAGATCGCGTTCACTGGCAGCGTCGCGGCCGGACGGGACGTCATGCGCCGATCGGCCGACACGCTCAAGCGCGTGTCGCTCGAGCTCGGCGGCAAGTCGCCCGCGATCATCTTCGCCGACGCGACGTTCGAGTCCGCCATTCGCGGCGCGTTGTTCGGCGTCTTCGCGAATCAAGGCGAAGTGTGCTCGGCGACCAGCCGCATCCTCGTCGAGCGCTCGATTTATCCTCGCGTGCTCGAGGCGCTCGTCGAGCACGCGCGGACGATCCGCCTCGGCCCGGGCGCCGATCGCGAGACGCGTATGGGACCGCTCGTCAACGCGCGGCAGCTCGCGCGCGTCCGCGAGTACCAGGAGATCGGCAAGCGTGAAGCAAAGCTGGCGCTCGGCGGCGGCCGCGCGACCGGCGGCGCGCTCGACGCCGGCTTTTTCGTCGAACCGACGATCTTCTACGACGTCGATCCCGGCACGACGATCGCGCGTGAGGAGATTTTCGGGCCCGTGGCGTGCGTCATGCCGTTCGACGATGAGGATCAGGCGATCGCGATGGCGAACGACTCGGCATACGGTCTCGCGGCGTCCGTCTGGACTCGAGACGTCCATCGTATGCTTCGTGTCGTCCGCGAGCTGCGGACGGGCATCATCTGGGTGAACCAGTCCCAGCCCGCGGCGATCGAAGCGCCGTGGGGCGGATTCAAGCAGAGCGGCATCGGCCGCGAGCTCGGCCGCTGGGGCCTCGAGTCGTATCTCGAAACGAAACAGATCTATGTCAGTGTGAGCGACGAGCCGAACGAGTGGCCGGAAAAGTACTGAGGAGTCCTGAATGAGCAGCGTGACACGTCCGCGAGTCGTCGTGCTCGGCGCCGGATTCGGCGGCCTCGAGCTGACGACGATGGTGTCGGAGGCGTTTGGTGAGGCGATCGACGTCGTGTTGATCGACAAGGCCGACGCGTTCGTCTTCGGGTTCTCGAAGCTCGACGCGATGTTCGGACGACTGAGTCCCGACGCCATTCGTCATCCCTATCGCGACATCGTCAAGCCCGGCGTCAGGTTCGTGCAGACGAGCGTGCGTTCGATCGATCCGGCCAACCGGCGCGTGGTTACCGATGCGGGCACGTTCGATGCGGACACGCTCGTGGTGGCGCTCGGTGCCGACTACGACGTCGCCGCGACGCCCGGTCTCGCCGAAGGCGGCTACGAGTTCTACTCCGTACCCGGTGCGATCGCGGTGCGCGACGTGCTGCCGCGCTTCGCCGGCGGATCGGTCATCGTCGGCGTCACCGGCAAGTCGTTCAAGTGCCCGCCCGCGCCGAGCGAGACCGCGCTGCTGCTGCATGACTATCTCGTCGAGCGCGGCCTCCGCGAGTCGACGCAGATCTCGCTCGTCATGCCGTTCGGCACGCCCGTGCCGCCGTCGCCCGAGACGTCTCAAGCGTTGCTGGCCGCGTTCGCCGAACGCGGCATCACGTTCGTGAAAGACAGTCTCGTCAAAGCGCTCGATCCCGCGCGCAAAGTCGCCATGCTCGGTGACGGCCGGGAGATGCCGTACGACCTCTTCCTCGGCATCCCCGTCCACCGCGTGCCGCAGGTCGTCGTCGATGCCGGGCTCGCCGCGCATCCGCACGACTGGGTGCCGGTGAACAAACCGACACTCGAGACGAAATTTCCCGGCGTCTACGCCATCGGTGACGTCAACGGCGTCGGCACTGCCAAAGCTGGCGTCTTCGCCGAAGGCGCGGCGCGCATCGTCGCCGCCGGCATCATCGCGCGCGTGCGCGGTGGCGAGTCGTCCGAGCTGTACAAAGGCCAGGGATCCTGCTACATCGAGTTCGGCCACGAGCAGGTCGCGCGCGTGGACGTGGACTTCCTGAGCGGACCCAAGCCGACCGGCACCTATCACACAGCTTCCGAGGCGCTCGGGGCGGAAAAGGCCCGATTCGGCGCGACTCGTCTCGCGCGCTGGTTCGGCCAGACGGCCGCCATGCCGTAATAGCCGCCGCGGATCTCAACGTTCGATACCGATTCGCGTCCCGCTGAGAGTAGACTCTGCACGACCATCCAACGATTCGTGCCGGGTCGGGACGCGCCTCGCGATTCCACCGCGGCCACATGGGGGCGTGACATGGCGTCGACACGAGTGGCGACTGGTATCTTGATCGGCCTGATGGCGGGCATTTCTCCAGCGATGGCGCAGAACGCGGGCGGTGCTTCGTCCGCGCCGCAGACACCGCCGGCCGCGCAGGCCCCCGCGCCTCGGCCGCAACCGCCGACGCGCGATCCGCACACGCCTGGATTCGTCGACGCCAAGGAGCTGCCCGACGGTGCCGTCGCGCCCGTCAACGCTGACGGCAACTTCATCGTCGGCCCCACGCACACGCCTGCGCCCGAAACGACCGTGCAGCCCGGTGTGCCGCAGGGCAAGATCTACACGTTCACGATGAGCTCGACGGAGAGCAAGATTTATCCAGGCATCGCGCGCGACCCCGGCACGTTCGGGACGCCCGATCCCAGCAATCCCGCGAAGCTCATCGTGACGACGAGCCATCCTGCGCCGTACACGCGCCGTGTCGCCGTCTACGTGCCGGAGCAGTACGTGCCCGGCACGGCCGCGCCGTTCATCGTCGGCGCCGACGGTCCGGATCAGATGTTGTTCACGACGCTCGACAACCTGATCGCGCAGAAGCGCGTGCCGGTGATGATCGCGATCTCGATCGCCAACGGCAGCGGAGACGCGCAGGGCAGCGAGCGCGGGCTCGAGTACGACACGATGTCCGGCCGCTACGCGGAGTTCGTCGAGACCGAAGTCCTGCCGCGCGTCGAAAAGGAAGCCAGCGTCACGCTGACGAAAGATCCGAACGCGCGCGCGACGATGGGCGGCAGCTCGGGGGGATCGGCGGCGTTCATCATGGCGTGGTACCGCAACGACCTGTATCACCGCGTGCTCGCGTACTCGATCACGGCCGTGAATCAGCAGTGGCCGTCGAATCCGGAGACGCCGGGCGGCGCATGGGAGCTGCATCGCACGCTGATTCCGAACAGCCCCGCCAAGCCTATTCGCGTGTGGCTGGCCGTCGGCGATCGCGATCTGTTCAACCCCAACGTGATGCGCGATGACATGCACGACTGGGTCGTAGCGAGCGAGAACATGGCGAAGGTCCTCGCGGCGAAGGGCTATCACTATCAGTTCTCGTTCGTGCGCAACGCGGGCCACACCGATCGCGCGATGAAGTTGCAGACGCTGCCGCAGGCGCTCGAGTGGCTGTGGAAGGACTATCCGATCAGCGGATCAGCGCCCCCGCGGCCATAGCGCCGAGCCGGAACGCGGGCGCGAGGCCGTGCCCGCCGTACCCGCCGGCCCAGAGCACGCCGTCGATCTCCGGATCCGCGTGAATGGCAGGGACGCCGCGATCGTCTCGCGCGATCGGGCCCGACCACACGCGCGCGATCTCGAGATCGACGAAGGCGGGATGCAGTCCGCGTACACGCGCGATCAGGCGCAGGCTGGCCGCAAGCATCGCGCGCGCGAGTGACACGGCGTCGTGAGACGTTCCGCGGATGAGCTCGCGACCCACGAGCAGTCCTTTGCTCGGCAAGAGTCGTCCCCACAGCAACGGCAGATCGTTCGTGTAGAACGGCCGCCGTTCCCGCACGCCTGCTCGGTCGAGCTGCACGTCAGTCGGAGGCGTCGTCTCGATGACGATCGTCGTGAGCCGTACGGGCCACGGATCGTCGCGCTCGACGAGCGACGTGGCGTCCGTCGTCACAAGCACGCGCTCGGCGTCGAGACGTCCGAGCGACGTGTCGATGTCGATCCCGCGGCGTCCGCGCGCGATCGAGGTGACGGCGGCGCCGTTCACGAATCTCGCGCCGCGCGCGCACGCCTCGCCCGCGAGCCGTTCGACGAGTCCCGCTGGATCGAGCACGCCTCCGGCGACGATGCGGTTGACGCGAACGACGCCGTCGTCGCGCCAATCGATCGGATCGAGTGGCAGCGCGAGATCGCGATCGAGCTCGAGACAGCCGCACCAGCGCAGGCCTCCGCGCACGTCGTGCGCGTCGACCCACGCGCGCAGATCCTCTTCGCAGCGATCGAATCCTTCGGCTGGTCCAACGAGCGTGTCGCCGATGATGATGCCGCCGGACCGGCACGCGGCGCCGTCGCCGAACGCGCGATCGAGCACGATGGCGTCGCGGCCTTCGGTGGCGAGCACGAGCGCGGCGGAGAGGCCTGTCACGCCCGCGCCGACGATTGCGACGTCCGCGTGCGACGGCAGCGGGCTCGTCGGAGGCGGCGCCGGCGCCGGCCATGGGCTCGCGCCGAACGGCGGCCAGGGGAGGGGAGAGAGATTCATGGCTTGGGGCGACCGGGACACGCCTTCCTGTCACACGTCCGCGGCGATCGCGCCAATCGCGCTGAAGCGCTCTACGACGTCGAGGATGAGCGGCCAGACGGCCGGCAGCGCGGTTTCGACCGGCGCCATGCGCGCGAGCACTTGCTGCCGCGTCACGCGATGCGTCGTCCAGCTGCCGCCACCGGCGGTCATGTTCAGCAGCAGGGCCTGTAGACGATCGAGCGCATTCGCGTAGTGCGCGGACGGTGTTTGCTGCGCTTCGAACTCGTCCCAGCGCTCGCGAAAATGTACGGCTTGATCGGGAGGAAGCAGGGCGAACAGACGATCCGCTGCGGCCTGTTCGCGCGCGGCCTTCGTCTGGTGCGCGGTGGCGTCGTAGGCAAACGTATCGCCCGCGTAGATTTCCACGAGATCGTGCACGACCGTGAGCTCGAGGACGCGCGCGAGATCGATTCCCGCCGGTGCGTGCTCGCGCAGAACGATTGCCGCCAGCGCCAGATGCCAGGAATGCTCGGCCGAGTTCTCGAGACGCGAGCGATCGGTGAGCGGCGTCCGGCGAATGATCGTTTTCAGCTTGTCCGCTTCGACGAGAAACGCCACCTGCTGCGCGAGTCGATCGCGGTCCATGCGGAGATCATATGTTGACGCGGGCTCGAGGCTCGAGGCGGGCGACCACAAGGGTCGCCCCTACGCACGGAAGTCCGCAGCCCGTCGCCTGTAGCCCGTGAAGGGGCGGCCCTTGTGGCCGCCCGGCTACGTCATGCGCCGCGCCTTCCCATCAACATTGCCAACAGCGCCTTCTGCGCGTGCAGGCGGTTCTCGGCCTGATCGAAAACGGCCGATGCGGGCGAGTCCATCACGTCGTCGGTGACTTCGATGCCGCGATGGGCCGGTAGGCAGTGCATGAAGACCGCGCCTGGCGTGGCCGCGTTCATCAGCGCGCGATTGACCTGGAACGGCTGGAAAATGCGCGCGCGGGACGCGGCTTCCTGTTCCTGGCCCATCGACGCCCAGACATCGGTGTAGACGGCGTCGGCGCCCTGGACGGCCGTGAACGGATCGTTGGTGACCGTGAGCGTCGCGCCGTGTCGCGCGAGACGCGCGCATGTGTCGATGACGGCCGCGGGCAGCTCGAAGCCGGGCGGCGACGCGAAGCGCAGCCTCAGACCGAGCATCGCGCCGGCCTGCGCGAGCGACGTCGCGACGTTGTTGCCGTCGCCGACGTACGTCAACGTGCGGCCCTGGAGCGATCCGAGCCGTTCGCGCAGCGTCAGCATGTCGGCGAGCGCCTGGCAGGGATGCTCTTCGTTGGTCAGCGCGTTGATGACGTGCAGCCGCGATCCGGCCGCCGCGAACTTGGCGAGCCGCGCCTGGGCGAAGGTCCGCACGACGGCGCCGATGACCCAGCGTTCGAGATTCCGCGCGACGTCTTCCACCGTCTCGCGGCCGCCGAAGATCACATCGGGCGGCGGCTCGATGATCTCGCCGCCGAGCTCGCGGATCGCGACGACGAACGTGATGCGCGTACGGAGCGACGGCTTCTCGAAGAGCAGCGCGACGTGGCGGCCGGCCAGCGGCGCATCGTTCCCGGCGCCCGCCGCTCGCGATCGCTTCAGCGCGGCCGCGAGATCGAGCAGGCGATCGAGCTCGGCATGCGTCAGATCAAGGACGGAGAGAAAGTCCTTGGAAGCCAGTCCGGCCGGTCCATCCGGCACCGTCACGTCCGGTACTCCGCGTTGATGCGCACGTACTCCGCGCTGAAGTCGCACGTCCACATCGTCGCCGAGTAGCGGCCGCCGACGCCGAGGTCCACCGTAATCGTCATCTCCGGCGTCTGCATCACGGCCGCTGCCTCGTCGGCGCGCTCGTCGTGCGGCGTGCCGTCGACGAACAGCTTCACGTGCCCGATCGAGACCGACGCGCGATCGAGCCGGAACGCGGCGCCCGATCGGCCTGCGGCGGCGATCAGGCGCCCCCAGTTCGGATCGCCCCCATGGATCGCCGTCTTCACGAGCGGGGAGTTCGCGATCGTGCGCGCCGCCCGCCATGCATCTTCCTGCGTCGCCGCGCCGACGACGTCGACGGCGACGAGCTTGGTCGCGCCTTCGCCGCCGCGGACGATCTCGCGCGCAAGGTGCCCCGCGACATGCATCAACGGCTCGATCAATCTCGGGTCGTTGCCGTGCGTGATCGCGACCCCGGACTCGCCCGACGCGAGCAGCATCACGCAGTCATTCGTCGAACACTCGCCGTCGACCGTGATCGCGTTGAACGTGGCGTTGACGACGCGCTGGAGGGCGACCTGCAGAACGGCGGGCTCGACGCGCGCGTCGGTCGTGAGGAACGCGAGCATCGTCGCCATCCGCGGCTCGATCATTCCGGAGCCCTTGGCCATCCCGCCCACCGTCAGTGTGCCGCTAGGCGTGTCAATCGCGGCCGCCGTCGATTTCGGGAACGGATCGGTCGTCATGATCGCACGCGCGGCATCGTCGGCACCGTCGCCGCGCAACACGTCGACAGCCGCGCCGACACCCGCCTTGATCTTGGCGACGTCGAGCTGCACGCCGATCACGCCCGTCGAGGCGACCAGCACTTCGTCGGCTTCGCAGCCGAGCGCGTGCGCCGTCACGCCCGCCATCTCGCGTGCGGCGGCCAGCCCCTGCGCACCCGTCGCCGCGTTCGCGCAGCCGCTGTTCGTCACGACGGCGCGCACCCAGCCGCCCGTTTGCTCCAGGTGCTCGCGGGAGACCACGATCGGCGCGGCGATCGCCTTGTTCGTCGTGAAGACCGCGGCGGTCGACACGGGGGCGCTGGCCGAGAGCAGCGCGAGATCGAGCGGCGCGCTCGCGCCGGGTCTGGTTTTCTTGATGCCACAGGAGACGCCGGCGGCCTTGAAGCCGCGGGGCGCCGTGACGCCACCGACAATCGTTCGTACCACGTGCATGCCTCTCCGGATCAGGCGACCGCGACGCGACGGACAGGCGCGCGGCGGCCGACGCCGTATTGCACCACATCCGTGAGCGGCAGGAGCATCGCGTGCTGGCCGCACTGGCGGAACAGGGCGCACTCCTGGCAGTCCTTCGCGATCTTCTCCGGGAGCCACACGTGCGGCACGATCGAGAAATTCTGGCGGATGAAGAACCGCGCGTCGTGCGTCAGCGCGCACAGCGAGGTGAAGCCCGCGGTCTTCGCGCGCGCGCGCAGATCGCCGACGAGCCGCGCCGCCACGCCGACGCGGCGAAAGTCGTCCGCGACGACGAGCGACCGGATCTCGGCGAGCTTCGGCGACAGCGCGACGAGCTCGGCGCAGGCTTTGACGTCGCCGCCGACGTCGCACACGACGAACCGATCCGCGTGCCGGCGGACCTCGTCCAACGTGCGCGGCAACAGATGGCCTTCGGCCTGATGCGACGCGATCAACGCGTGCAACGCCGGGGCATCGTCAACAGTCGCTGTCCGAATCACGAGTTCGTTCACGGTCGGGAACCTCACTACGGGCTACGCGCTTCAGGCTACGGGCTACGAACAGGCGGCCACAAGGGCCGCCCCTAGACCGGGCTACCGGCTACGGGCTTCGGGTACAGATTCAGACTGCTTTCAGCGCGTCGCTCAGAATCCCCATCGCTTCGTCGACGTCGCGCTCCGTGATGATGTACGGCGGCAGCAGACGAAGCGTCGTCGCCGACGTGCGATTGATCACGAGGCCGCGTTCGAGGGCGGCGTTGACAACAGACAATGCGTCGGTCGCGAGCTCGAGACCGGCGATCAGCCCTGCGCCGCGCACTTCAACGATCGTCCCGTGGCTCGCGTCAGCCAGCGCGCGCAGCCGCTGGAACAGATACGGCGACACGCGCCGCATCGACTCACCGACGCCACCGTCCACGACATCGAGGAACGTGAGCGCCGCGCGGCAGGCGAGCAGGTTGCCGCCGTACGTCGTCCCGTGATCGCCGGGAACGATCGTCGCCGCCACGCGATTCGCCATGACGACGGCGCCCACCGGTGCGCCGGCGCCGAGCGCCTTCGCGAGCGCGACGAGATCCGGCGACAGCCCAATCGTCCCGCCATGCAAGAACGTACCCGTCCGCCAGGATCCGGATTGCACTTCGTCGGCGATCACCAACGCGCCCGTGCGGCGGCTCGCCGCCATGATCGCTTTCGCCAACGCCGGCGGAATCGGCCGTACACCGCCCTCGCCACGAATCGGCTCGACGACGATCGCGGCCGTCTGGTCGTCGACGACGGCGTCGAGCGCGGAGGGATCGTCGGTCTCGACGAGCGTGGCGCCCGGCACGAGCGGCTCGAACGGCGTCCGGTAGTGCTCGTCCCACGTCACCGACAGCGCGCCCATCGTCCGGCCGTGAAAGCCGTGTGAGAACGCGACGAACTTCGGCCGCGGCTTGCCCTGCGTGTGCCAGAAACGCCGCGCGAATTTCAGAGCCGCTTCCACGGCTTCCGTGCCGCTGTTGCAGAAGAACGCGCGATCGAGGCCCGTGAGCGATGTCAACCGCGCCGCCAATTCGCCCTGCAGCGGATGGAAATACAGGTTCGACGTCTGCATCAGCGTCGCCGCCTGATCGGCGATGGCGCGCGCGATCGCCGGATGCGAATGTCCGAGCGACGCGACGCCGATGCCCGACAGGAAGTCGAGATACGGCCGGCCCGTCTGATCGAACAGACGCACACCTGAACCGCGCTCGAACACCACCGGGAACCGGCGGTAGTTCTGCAGCACGTGCTGTGCTTCGAGGGCCTTCACATCGGTCGAGGTCATCGTCATCGTCGTTCCCGTCGTCTTCAGTCAGTTCTTCGTCAACGTCGTCCCCGGCGCCGCGTCCACGCCGTGCGAGCCATCCAGCCCGCGTCCATCGATCAAGCGAACCGACGCGACGCCCGCGTTCAACGCCGTCCGGCACGCGGAGAGTTTGGCGACCATGCCCGCGGTCGCGGTGCCGCGCGCGATTACGTCGTCGATGCCTGCGATCGTCAGGTGCGGAATCGACTGGCCGTCGTCGCCGAGCACGCCCGGCGTGCCGCCCGCGATCACCAGATCGCAGTTGCCGAGCGCGGCCGCAATCCGGCACGCCATCACGTCGGCGTTGACGTTGAGCACCTGCGCCGGCGCGCCGCTCGATGCGGCGTCGATGCCAAGGCTCGCGATCGCCGGCACGTAGCCTGCGCCGATCAGCAGCCGGATCAGCGCCGGCTCCGCATCGACCGGATCGCCGACGAACCCAAGATCGACGACGGCGCCTGTCGTCGATCGATGGGCCGCCGTGCGCGTCGCGCGGCCGAACGCGGCGTCGACGCCAGTCAACCCGACGGCTCGCACGCCGGCGCCGACCAGTGCGGCCACAAGATCCGTATTGGCCGATCCCGCGAGCACGGCGACGACCGCGTCGAGCGTCGGGGCATCGGTGATGCGCAGGCCGTCGATCTTCTTCGGCGCAATCTGCCGGCGGCCCAGCTCGGCGTCAATCGCGCGTCCGCCGCCATGAATCAGGACCAGCGGACGAGCCGACGCGGCCGTGGCCGCCATCGCCGCAACAGCGGCCCGCTGGGCGGGGGTCTCGAGCAACTCCCCGCCGAACTTGAGCACCAGCGCCCGCATCAGCTGGAAGCCTCGGGCGCCAGGCGGCCCGCCACGGGGGCGGATTTCGGGATGCCTGGGGCCACGAGTCGCACGGGGCTCGAATAGCTATTCATTAGAAGCAATAGATATACAGTCCATCGAACGTGCTGTCAATGGGGTCTATGCGCGGCTTAATCGAATATGAACAGCAATTTAATCTAGATGTTGCGCCGTATGCACACCGTGTATAATCGGCGCCTGTTGAATACTTATGAAGCAGTGGCGGCAGTCCCAGATCCTCGACGTCATCGATCATGAGGCCGTGGTGTCGCAGGAGATCCTGCGGCAGCGACTCCAGAGCCGCGGCATCGACGCCACTCAGGCCACGATCTCCCGTGATCTCAAAGAGATAGGACTGGTCAAGCGCGCGGGAGACGGCGCCTACGTCCGGCCCGGCGCGGACCGGCCGCAGGCCGCCGGCGACCAGTTGCGTCGGGCGGTGTCATCGCTCCTGCGCGGTTTCGAGCGTGTCGATCCATTGCTCGTGCTGCGGACCGATCGTGGTCAGGCGCAGGGTCTGGCGGAATGGATCGATCGCGCGCAGCTCGCTGAGGTCGCTGGCACGATCGCTGGTGACGACACGATTCTGCTCGTCTGCCGCGGCGCCGATGCGGCGGCAGCGGTGGAAGCGCGGCTGAGCGCGATGGTCGGCAAACAGATGCAGACGGCGAGCCCATCGCGGACGGACAAGACGGAAGACAAGATGGAAGAAAGGACGAACGGGATCTAAATGGAACGCATTGTTCTCGCCTACTCGGGCGGTCTCGACACGTCGGTGGCCATTCCCTGGCTCGCCGAGCAGTACGACGCGCAGATCGTCACGGTGACGATGGACCTCGGGCAGGGGAAGGAGCTGGAGGACGCGCGCGAGCGCGCGCTCGGGCTCGGCGCGGTGCGCGCGCACGTGCTCGACCTGCGCGCGGAGTTCGCGCGCGATTTCATCCTGCCGGCGCTCCAGGCAGGCGCGGTCTACGAAGATCGCTATCCGCTGGCCACCGCGCTCGGCCGGCCGCTCATCGCCAAACATCTCGTGGAGATTGCGAATCTCGAAGGCGCGACTGCGGTCGCGCACGGCTGCGGCAGCGAGAAAGGCAACGACGCCGTTCGGATCGATCTCGCTGCGCGTGCGCTCAATCCCTCGTTGGCCGTGCTCGCGCCGCTGGGATCGTGGGACGTCTCGCGTGCGGAAAAGGTCGCGTACGCGAAAGCGCGCAACATTCCGGTGCCGCTGACGGCCGACAGCCCGTACTCGACCGACGTCAACCTCTGGGGCCGGTCGATCGAGTGCGGCGTACTCGACGATCCCTGGCGCGAGCCGCCCGAGGAGATCTATCAGCTCACGAAGGCGCCGGCCGAAGCGCCGGATCTGCCTGCGTACGTCGAGGTCGAGTTCGAGCGCGGCGTCCCCGTCGCGATCAACGGCGTCTCGATGTCGCTCGTCGAGCTGATCTCGAGCCTCGAGACGATCGCCGGCGCGCACGGCATCGGCCGCATCGACATGCTCGAGAACCGGCTCGGCGACACGAAGTCGCGCGAGATCTACGAGGCGCCGGCGGGTGTCCTGCTGCACGCTGCGCACGGCGAGCTGCAAAAGTACGTCACGCCGCGCGATCTCGCGCGGCTGGCCGGCGATCTCGGCGTGAAGTACGCGGACCTCGTCTACAACGGCTTGTGGTACACGGCGACGCGCGAGGCAATCGACGCGCTCGTCGCCAAGGTGCAGCAGCGGGTGACCGGCGCGATCCGCCTCAAGCTCTTCAAAGGCGACGTCCGAGTCGTCGGCCGCCAGTCGCCGAACGCGCTGTACGATCAGCCGTCGGAACACGACGCCGTCGTTCGCACGCTCAACCGGTAACGCACGCAGAGCCTTCGTCACATGTCCACGCCTCTCTGGTCTGGCCGCTTCGACGCGGCGCCCGATCCTGAAGTGTTCGGCTACGGCAAATCGCTGTCCGTCGACTGCCGGTTGATCGAAGACGACATCACCGGCAGTGCCGCGTGGGCCGCAGCGCTGGCGAAGGCCGGCGTGCTGTCGGCCGAGGACGCGCGCCGCATCGCTGACGGTCTCGAGGCGATTCGTGCGGCCGTGCGCGCCAATCCCGATCTGATTCGCACCGCGGAGGACGAGGACGTCCACTCGTTCGTCGAGCGCGAGCTCGTCGCGCGCATCGGCGATGCCGGCCGGCGCCTGCACACGGGCCGATCGCGCAACGAGCAGGTCTCCGTCGACTTCCGGCTGTATCTGATGCGGCGGATTCCCGAGATCCAGCGCGCGATTGCGACGCTCGTCGAGGCGTTCGCCCATCAAGCGGAGCTGGCGGGGCAGGCGGTCATGCCGTCGTACACGCATTTGCGCCGTGCGCAGCCGGTGCTCGTCGCGCACGTGTTCCTGTCGCACGCGGCGGCGTTCCGGCGCGACGTCGAGCGCTTCGACTTCGCGCGCCGCGAGGCGGACGCGATGCCGCTCGGCTCGGGCGCGATCGCCGGCACGGCGTACGACATCGACGTTGCTGCGCTCGCCGATCGTCTCGGCTTCTCGCGCGTCGTGGCCAACAGTATCGACGCGTCGGGCGATCGCGATTTCGTCGCGTCGTTCCTCTATGCGTGCGCGATGACGATGGTGCACGTGAGCCGGCTGGCGGAGGACGTGATCCTGCTGTCGAGCGAGGAGTTCGGCTTCTTCGAGATCCACGACTCGGTCGCGACGGGCTCGAGCCTGATGCCGCAGAAGAAGAATCCCGATCCGCTCGAGCTCGTGCGCGGCAAATCTGGCAAGGCGATCGGCATGCTGACGGGCTGGCTCGCGTCGCTGAAGGGGTTGCCGCTCGGCTACAACAAGGATCTCCAGGAAGACAAAGCGATCGCGTTCGAGGCCGAGGACATGGTCGTCGCGTGCTGCCGCACGACGGCCACGGTCGTGCGCACGCTGACGCTGCGTCCCGCCGCCGCGCGCGACGCGGCGTCCGGACTGCTGCTCGCGACGGAAGTCGCCGACTACCTCGTCGGCCGCGGCCTGCCGTTCCGGACGGCGCACGAGGTCAGCGGCCGCATCGCGCGTGAGCTGCACGAGTCGCATCGCGATTTCTCCGTGCTCACGCTCGACGACTGGCGCCGGTATCACGACGCGTTCGACGAGGGCATCTTCGCGGCGATCACGCCGGAAGCCGCGGTCGCCGCGCGCCGTACGCCGCAATCCACCAATCCGCGCGCCGTCGCGGCGGCGCTCGACGACGTGCGGCGCTGGCTCGCGAGCGTATTGACACCGGCGCGCTGACGCGTTTCAGGGCTGCGCGATCGCTCGACGCGTCTGGTAAGATGCGCTCGCTTCCCCGAGCGAGCGACGTCGACGTGTGTCCACGCGCCCCCTCTGCCGTGCCGCCGGAGGCCTCTGTGAGCGTTGTGCGGATCAACGAGTTTCAGGCCACCGAGAGCCGCCGCGATGAGCTGCGCGCCGTACTGCAATCGATCCTCTCGACCGTGCGTGCGTCCGAGGGCTGCCTGTCCTGCCAGCTGCTCGAGAGCGAAAGCGATCCGCAGAAGTTCGTCGTCATCGAAGCGTGGTGCAGCCGCGACGCGCATCAGGCCGCCGCGAGCCGGATCTCCGGTGACGAGCTGCGGCGCGCGATGACGCTCGTCGCCGATCTGCCGCGCGCCGGCTACTACGTCGAAATTCCCTGATCGCGATGCTGGCGGCGGAGCGATTCCGGCGGCTGCTGTCCGATCTCGCATTGTCCGCCGACGATCGCGCGAACGGCCTCCGCGCGCACCGCGGCGTCCGCGCCACGCTGCAGGGCCACTACTACGGCTATCTCACCATGCAGGATCACAGCCGGCTCATGGGCGCCTGGGCAAAAGGCACGGAAGTGCTGCCCGCACGCAGTATCGATCTGTTGTTCGCGCTGCCGAAGACCGTGCGCGAGCGGGAATGGCCGGAGCGTGCCGATGCCAGCGTGCAGTGGCAGATGCTGGATGAGATTCAAACCGTGCTGCGCGCAACGCACGGCACGGCAAAGATCCGTGCCGACGGCCGCGCCATCACCGTCGTCGTCGACGGACAGACCGTCGACGTCCGGCCGGCGTTCGCGCTGCCGAACGGCCGCTATCACCTGTGCGACGCTCACGGCGCCGGCCGCTTCTGTCTGTCCGATCCCAGTCTCGAAGAGGCGAATCTCCGCCACGCGGATCATCACAGCCACGGCAACGCGCGCGATCTGATTCGCATGTTGAAGTGCTGGCAGGGCTACCGATCCGTCGCGATCCCCTCCTTCTGGCTCGAGCTGCTGGCGATCGAATTTCTGTCCGCGTGGCCGCGAGCCGGCGATCCGAAGAGTTTCTACGATTGGATGGTCAGGGATTTCTTCGCGTTTCTCGCAGAACAGGCGGGCCGCACGCTGACCGTTCCCGGCAGCGACGAAGCGATGGCCATCGGCAGCGAGTGGCTGAGCGCGGCGCGCGATGCGCGTACGCATGCGGCGAAGGCGTGCGACTTCGAGAACGGCGGTCTCAACGCGGACGCGTGGTGGGAGTGGGAGAAGATCTTCGGCGAGCGGATCCCGCTGGACTCGTGACGGCGATGAACGACGCCGGCGATCGATGCGGCGAGCGCCATATGATGGAGACGCGAGGCACGTATGAGCGAACGCACGGTGTTGATCACGGGAGCGACGGGGCATCAAGGCGGCGCGGTGGCGCGTGCGCTCGCGAACAAGGGACTCCGCCTTCGCGCGATGACGCGTAAGCCCGACAGCGAAGCCGCCGGCCGCGTGCGCGCGCTCGGCATCGACGTCGTCGCCGGTGACCTCGACGATGAAGCGTCGCTGACGCGAGCCGTCGACGGCGCCTGGGGCGTGTTCGCCGTGCAGAACACGTGGGAGGCCGGCGTCGAGGCGGAAGAGGTGCAAGGCAAGCGGATCGCGAGCGTCGCGAAGACGGCTGGCGTCCAGCATTTCGTCTACTCGTCCGTCGGCTCCGCGGATCGTCACACCGGCATTCCGCACTTCGACAACAAGTTCCGCGTCGAAGAGCACGTGCGCGGTTTGAAATTTCCGTCGTTCGTCATCCTGCGCCCCGTGTTCTTCATGGAGAACCTCGTCAGTCCCGCGTTTCTGAACGGCGGAACGCTCTACGCCGGAATGCCACCAACGACGCCGCTGCAGATGATTGCCGTCGACGACATCGGTTTCTACGGTGCCGCGGCGTTCACGCAGGCCGATCGTCTGAACGGCCGAGCGATCGATCTCGCGGGCGACACGCGAACGATGTCCGACGCGGCGCGCATCCTCGGTCAGGCGATGGGCCGCGAGGTGCCGTTCGTCGAAGTGCCGATCGCGGATGTCCGCAAGCACAGCGACGACCTGGCGCTCATGCTCGAATGGTTCGTCCGCGTCGGCTACGACGCCGACATCCCCGCGCTCGAACGCGAGTTCGCGTTCAAGTCGACAACGCTGGACGCCTGGGCCAAGACGCACGTGGGGGTGACCGCCTAAACGGGTGATGCGCGTCTCCTGCCGGGCTCCCACAATGGAGCATGGCATCCGCATCTCTTCCGCTGCGGCGGCTGACGCCCGATTACGATGACGACGAGCTGCTGGACGCGTACTCGCGCGCGGTGATTGGCGCCGTCGAGATGGCCGGTCCCGCCGTCGTCGGGATCGAAGTCGAGTCGTCTGCGCCGGACGCGCACGGACGGCAAGGCGCAGGGTCGGGATTTCTCTTCACGCCCGACGGTCTCATCGTCACGAACAGTCACGTCGTCAATGGCGCGCGCCGCGTCGCGGCCGGACTGCCGGATGGCCGCCGCTTCGACGCTGACGTCATCGGCGAAGACCCGGCGACGGATCTGGCGGTGCTGCGCATCGGCGGCGGACCGTTCTCGTTCCTCGATCTCGGCGATTCGTCGACCGTGCGCGTGGGCCAGGTCGCGATCGCGCTCGGCAATCCGTACGGCTTTCAACACTCGGTGACGACCGGCGTCGTCAGCGCGCTGGGACGATCGCTGCGCAGCCGATCGGGCCGCCTCATCGACGACGTGATCCAGACTGACGCGGCGCTCAATCCCGGCAACTCGGGCGGGCCGCTCGTGACGACGCGAGGGCAGGTGATTGGCGTGAACACGGCGATCATCCTGCCGGCGCAAGGGATCTGCTTCGCGATCGCCAGCAACATCGTGCGCTTCGTCGTCACGCGGCTGATCAAGGACGGCCGGATCCGCCGCAGCTACATCGGCGTCGCGGGCGAGAAGATCATCGTGCCGCGACTGCTCGCGCGCACGCACGCGATCGCCGTGCCTTCCGGTGTGCGCGTCGCCAGCGTCGAGCCGCACAGCCCCGCGTCGGCTGCCGGCGTCCAGGAAGGCGACCTCATCGTCGCGCTCGACGATCTGCCGACGCCTGGCGTCGACGAGCTGCACCGGCTGCTCGATGAAGATCGCATCGGCACGCCAGGACAACTGACGGTGCTGCGCCGCGGCGAGCTGCGGCGCGTCGTCATCGTGCCGCGAGAGGGACCAGGGAAGGGCTAACGTCGAACTTGGAACGTCGAACTTCGAAATACTGCCTTCGTAAGCCGTCCACCTTCGCCAAGGCTACGGTGGACAAGTGCCATAAGCCATAAGTCGTAAGCCGGTATTACAGCTCGATCAACCCCCGCTGAATCGCGAGCCGCACCGCTTCCGTGCGGTTCTGCGCGCCGAGCTTGCCGCCGATCGACGCGACGTGGAACTTGACCGTCTGGTCGCTGATGCCGAGCCGGCGCGCGATTGCCTTGTTCGACAATCCTTCGGCGAGAATCTGCAGGACTTCGAGCTCGCGTGGTGTCAGCGTCTCGGGGGAAATCGTCTCCTGCCGTGTGGGCGCAGGCGCGACGATGAACGCGTCGACGCCGGACGCGATCGTCCGCGCCGCGGCCAGCGTCTCCGCTTCGCCGACGATATCGATCTGACTGAGCGCCAGCGACTGGCGCAGGCGCGCGCGATCGCGCGCGTCACCGACGAGCACGGCCCGCATTCATCGTCCGGATCGCGTGCCGACCGTGACGGACAGATCCAACCGCGTCTCGCCGCGCACGACACGCACGGACACCGCGCGGCCGACGCGATCGCCCTGGAGCAGCTCGAGCAGATCCACGGGCGATTGGACGGGCTGTCCGTCGAAGGCGACGACCACGTCTCCCACGAGAATACCCCCGGCTTCGGCCGGGCTGCCTGACGAGACCGCGACGACGAGCAGGCCGGCGTCGCGATCGCCTTCACGCTGGCGATCGGAGAGACGGACCGTTTGGCCCGCGAGGCCGAGGTAGCCGCGCGGCACCGTGCCGTGATCTGCTAGGCGCTGCGCGACGGCCCACGCGATGTCGGAGGGAATGACGACGCCGAGGCCGCGAATCGCGGCGGCGGTCGTGATGCCGATCACGTGTCCACGCGCGTCGAGCAGGGCGCCGCCCGCAAATCCGCCATGCATCGGCGCCGTCGTGCGGATGACGCGATCGATCGCGCGGCCGGCGCCCGTGGGCAGCGGACCGCCAATGACGGAGACGATGCCCGTCGTCGCCGTGATGTGATTGCTCCACGAGCGCGCGAGTGCCAGCGCAAAATGGCCGACGCGCACCGGCGTCTCGCTGATCGTGGCTGGACGTCCGTCGAAGCCCGGCGCGCGGAGCAGGACGAGCGACGTGGCCGGATCCCATCCGGCGACTTCGGTGGTCACGGCATGGCCGTCGTGCCGGCACACGCGCAAGCCGTCTTCGCGCCCAAGCGCGCGTGTCGTCGTCACGATCAGCTCCGGGCCGAACACGATGCCCGTGGCCGGACGCCGCCGTCCCTGCACCTGCACGATCCACGGCTCGGCTGCCGCGACGATGGCGGCCATGTCATCGGAAATGGTCTGAAGCGTGCTCATACGCATCATCGTGGCAGGAGTCGCGGCCGCCACGCTTCACCCGATCGGGTGGAAGTAATCTCAGATATCGTAGCGATGGCATGCGCTACGCGTTTCCGGACGATCTGGCCGAGCAGGTCATCGCGCGCTGGCAGACGTTCGTCGCGCGTCACGATCGTCCCGCGCCGCCGCTGCCCTCACCCGCGCAGCTGCGCTACATCCTCGAGACCGCGTTCTTCGCCAGCTTCGCGCGTGAAGAGGATCGCGAGCTGCGCTTCGTGCTGTGCTGCGTGCCGAGCCTGACCGTGCCGAGAGACGGCGGCGGCACCGTGCCGGTCCTGCGGTTTCAGAGCGCGCGGCCGCTGTCGATTCAGTCGCTGCGATCCGTCGCGCCGGCGGTGAGCGCGCAGAACGCCGCGTTGCTCGTCCGCTTCGGCGAGGAGGTCGACGATCCGTCGGGCTGCCAGCTCGCCGGCGTGTTGAACGTCGGATCGCACCTGGCGCGTTCGCGCAGCGGCCGATCGTTCTACAACCGGCCGTCGCCGTACGCGCTGGTCATCGACGTGCGCGACGCCGGCGAGATGCACATCTATCGCGGCGGCATCAAGCTCGCGACACTGAAGTCCGGTCAGCTCCACGATCAGCTGGCGTACTCGGGCCTCGAGTTCCTGCCGATCAGTGACATCCTGGCGCGTGGGCACGAAGCGTTGCGCGCGCGCATCCGTCCGCCCGACATCGAGCCGGCGCGCGAGAGCGCCGACTTCGAGTGGACGGCGCTGCTCAACACGATCCTGTGCATGGTCAACGGCGTGAACGAGCACGGCCACGGCGGCGTGCTGCTGCTCGTCGCGCCGGGCTCGGAGCGATCGCTGCCCGTGCGGATGAAGTTCGACATCGACGAGCGCGAGTCGGTGGTCGCCGATCGATTCGTGGACTTCGTCAACGCGCGCCATCAGCTCGCGAGCGCACGGGCGCGTACGCATCAGAGCGGCACGTCAGCCCGATCCGGCTCGTTCTCGCATCTGAAGAACGCGACGTTCGTCGCCGAGGAAGATCTCGCCGATGCCGCCGACGTGACCGCGCGGCTGAGCGCCGTCGACGGCGCGCTCGTCGTGCGATCGGATCTGGCGGTGCTCGGGTTCGGCGCGGAGATCGTGTCGGATGCCACGCAGCCGTTGAACGCGTTCGAGGTCACGGGCCATCCGTTGAGAGGCGGCGACCGGCCGACGGTCGACGTCGAGAGCTTCGGTATGCGCCATCGTTCCGCGCTGCGCTGCATCGCCGCCGCCGACGGTGCTGCTGCATTCGTCGTCTCGCAGGATGGCACCGTCACGTTCGTCTGGAAGCAGGACGGACGTCTGCTGCTGAAGCGCAACGTCAACACGTCGAATCCGAACATGGTCGGGGCGTGATGTCTCGGTCCGTGTTCGACTTCGAGGCGATGGCGATCGACGGCACGTCCGTCACGCTCGATCGCTATCGCGGACGCGTGCTGCTCATCGTCAACGTCGCGAGCCAATGCGGCTTCACGCCGCAGTACCGCGGGCTCGAAGACCTCTATCGACGCGACAAAGATGACGGGCTCGTCGTGCTCGGCTTTCCCTGCGATCAGTTCGGTCATCAGGAGCCGGGCACGAACGAGGAGATTCGCCGCTTCTGTGCGGAGACGTACGACGTCACGTTTCCGATGTTCGCGAAGATCGACGTCAACGGCCGGAACGCGCATCCGTTGTTCGCGTTCCTGAAAGCTCAGCAGAAGGGCGTGCTCGGCACGGAAGCGATCAAATGGAACTTCACCAAGTTCCTCGTCGATCGCGACGGCCGCGTCGTCCGCCGCTTCGCACCGTCGGACACGCCGGAAAAGCTCGATAGCGCCGTTCGCGAGTTACTCGGCCCGACTCGTAAGCCTGCGGTCCGAAGTCTGTAGCCGCAACCGGTAGCCCGTAGCCTGAATGAACCTCTTCCTCGTCCACCACGCCGACGCGCTCAGTCCCGCGATCGATCCACAGCGGCCGTTGTCGCAGGCTGGGTTGGCGCACGCGCAGGCACTCGCCGAGCGCGCGCGCGACGCCGGCATCAAGCCGGCCGTCATCTGGCACAGCGGCAAGCTCCGATCGCGTCAGACAGCAGAGGTATTCCTGCGCGTCTGCAATCCTTTCGCGACGTTCAAGATGGTGCGCGGGCTCCGGCCGGAAGATCCGGCGACGACGATTCGGGACGTGCTCGTGGGTGAAGACGAGGATCTGATGCTCGTCGGCCACATGCCGCATCTGCCAGCGCTACGCCTGCTTTTGACTGGAGGCGGCCCGTTTCCGTTGCACGGATTGTTGTGGCTGGTCCGCGATGATGACGGGCGATATCGGGAGATGCGAGAGATCTAGACCGAACGTCTCTACTGTTCGTGCGGCACGAGGATCGCGACCGGGGCCGTGAGACGCACGGTCAGCGGTGTGCCTGCGGGAATCGCCGCTTCGTTGCGGTCGCCGGCCATGACCGCGGCCGTGCCACCGCCTGCGCCGGCGGCGGCGCCGATCGCTGCGCCTTTCTTGCCACCGATCACCGCGCCGAGAATCGTGCCGATGACCGCGCTCGCGCCGATCTTCGACGACGCTTCGTTGGACGGCGACTCGCCGTCGCGGAAGATGGTCTCGGTCTGAATCGGAAGACGCTCGCGGCTCGCGAGCACCAGCGTGTCGAACCGCACGCCGATCCGCGCGCGGTCGCGCATCTTGCCGCCGCGATCGACCAGCGTCACCGTGCCGGTGAGCTCCGCGCCGGAGGGAATGACGGTCTGGCCATCGATGGTCACGTCCCTCGTCACCCGCGCGGTCACGTGATCTTCGACCCGCGCCGTCTCGCTCGAGATCGACGTGTCGAGCCTGATGCCAATCACCGACGCCGCCGGCACCGTGCGCTCGTCGTAAGTTGGCGCGAGGGGAATCGGCGGTGCAGCGATGACGTCGTCGACAGGCGCGTCGGCAACGGGCAACTCGGGCGCGCTGTCTGCGGCGGGTTGGACGGATGGAGTATCAGTCGCGGTCGTGCCCGTCGTTGGCGCAGAGGCCTTGGCCGTCGAGCTCGCCGCGCCGGAGGCTCGCTTCGTCTCGGGCTTGACGGCGGGAGATGCCTCGGTCGGTCGTGTCTGTGGGGCGTCGAGTCCGCTCGCCGGCTCGCCGATTTTGGCCGGCGTTGCCGCCGCGGCGGGGACCGGCGATGAAGAAGATGAATCCGTGTGCACCGGAGCCGGCTGGGCCACCGCCGCGGCTGGCTCGCCCGCCAGTTGCCGGACTCCGAGATAGGCACCGACGCCCGCAGCGGCGATGCATCCCGCACCGACCAGGGCGACAAGTACTTTCGGATTCATGGCGCTTCACACTTGAGCAAGGGACGTACCGTACGCGACTCGACTCTCCTTCTGTCGGCACGATGGCCGCGTCGCAGCAGGGGACAGCCGCCGTCATCCGAAGCGAACAATCCTCGGACCCAGGTAAACTTGTGCCGTGCGCGTCCTCGTCCTGGGCGCCGGGATTATCGGCGTCACCATTGCCGAAGCGCTTGCTCTTCGCCGCGCTGAGGTCACCGTTCTCGACATGCGTTCCCCGGCTAGGGGATCGTCGCAAGCCGCCGCCGGCATGCTCACGCCGTACATCGAGGCCGACGGCAACAGCCCGCTGCTGGCGCTATGTACGCGCAGCCTCGGCCTGTACGACGAGTTCGTCGCCCGGTTGCTCGAGGCGAGCCGCGGCGGCATCGAATACGCCCGCACCGGCACGCTCGAGATCGCGCTCGACGAAGATGGCGAGGCGCGGTTGCTCGGCACGAAGGTCTGGCTCGACACGACGGGCGTGGACTCCGAGTGGCTCGACGGCGACGCCGTTCGCGTCTTCGAGCCGAGCGTGACGCCCGCCGCGCTCGGCGGGCTCTTCACGCCGGATCATGGCCTGGTCGGCGCCGAGTCGCTCGTGCAGGTGCTCGTGCAGCAGGCGAAGCTCGCAGGCGCGACGTTCGAGTTTCCCGTCGAAGTGCTCACCGTCGAGCAGCGCGGCGACGTCGTCGAAGCCAAGACTGTCGATCGCACCTACACCGCGGACGCCATCGTCATCGCCACAGGCAGCTGGTCGAAGCGCGTGCGCATCGCCAACGTCGCGCCCATCCCGGTACGGCCGATCCGTGGCCAACTGCTGCATCTACAGTGGTGCGAAGGCGATCAGCCCGGGCGGATCGTGTGGGGCCCGCACTGCTACGCGGTGCCATGGTCGGACGGATCGCTGCTCGTCGGGGCGACGGCCGACGACGTCGGGTTCGACGAGGGCACGACGGTCGCCGGCGTGCAGTCGTTGACCGCGGGCGCGATCGAGCTGCTGCCGCATGCGTCGGGCGCGAGGCTCGAATCGATTCGCGTAGGGCTTCGGCCGCAACTGCCGGACGGCCTGCCCGCGATCGGGCCGTTCACCAATGCGCCGCGCATCGTCGCCGCCACGGGGCACTATCGAAGCGGGATTCTGCTCGCGCCGCTCACGGCCGAGCTCGTGACGACGTATCTGCTCGACGGTCACTACGATCAGGCGTTCGCGACGACGACGCCGGATCGATTCGTCACGATCGGTTGACGACCGTGCGCCTCCCCACGTGCGCTCGTGAAGGAGGACATCATGAAGCTCAATCCATCGGAAATCGACACGCGCGTGCGCGCGCTGGCTGGATGGTCGGTCAAGGACAACGCGCTCGTGAAGCGTTACGAGTTCGCATCGTTTCCCGACGCGATCGCGTTCGCAACACGTTTGGCGTTCGACGCAGAGTCGCACGACCATCATCCGGATCTCACGATCAGCTATCGCAAGGTGACGATCGCCTGGAGCACGCACGACGAAGGCGGCATCACGGAGAAGGACTTCACCGGCGCGGCCGACGCGGAGCGGATCGCCGGTCTGTTTCACGCGAAGCCTGGCGCGTGAAGCCCGTAGTCCGTAGCCTGAAGCCTGCCGAAGGGGCGGCCCTTGTGGCCGCCCGGTCCCTGTAGCCCGCAGCCTGTAGCCCGAAGCCCGAGAATCTATGCGTCTGAAAACCAGCTACAGCGCTCGAGAAGTCGCCGCGTTGACGGGCCTCTCGGCGCGTCAGCTCCAGAGCTGGGATACGAGCCGCATTTTTCTGTCAGCCATCGCGCCGAGGCGCACGAGCTCGGGCGGGTTCACCGAACGCCGCTACACGCCGGTCGATCTGCTCGAGCTGATGGCGCTCGCCGATCTGCGCCGCCGCGGCTTCACGCCGCTCGTGCTGCGGCAGATGATGGACGCGCTCCGCGACTACTTCCGGCGTCGCCTCTCGGAGACGTTGGACGATGCGGGAGATGTGCGATTGCTGACGGACGGACGCGGGTTGTTCCTGCGGACGCAGCAGGGACACATCTTCGATTTGCTGGCGGATCCACATCAGCCGCTGATCACGGGCGATGGGTTGCCGTTGAAGCCGGTGAACGGCCGCGCGAAGCGGCGGAAGAAGGCGGCGGCTACTCGATTGGAAACACGTCGCCGAGGCCGTCCGCCGGCCGCGGAATGACGTGAACGCCGACGAGCTCGCCGACCTTGCGCGCGGCGGCGGCGCCGGCGTCGGTCGCGGCCTTCACGGACGCGACGTCGCCGCGAACGATCGCGGTGACAAGGCCGGCATCGACTTTCTGCCATCCGACGAATGCGACGTTGGCGGTCTTGACCATCGCGTCGGTGGCCTCGACCATGCCGACGAACCCACGGGTCTCGACCATGCCGAGCGCTTCGCCCGGCAGCAATTGCACGTTCTTGGGAGTCGGCGGCATAGCGACCGTCAGACTCTAACAGATCGGCCCGCGCGCGCGCATCTGGCGCGTGCCTACGCGCGCAGCAACCCGAGCCGCTGTTTGGAGACGTAGCCCGGGAAAATCTGCGACACGTCGCGCGCGCCCAGGTGGCCGGACACGAGCTCGGCGAACACGTCGCGGAAGTCGGTGGTGATCGCGAGATCGCGGCCTTGCCAGAGATGCTCGGGATCGAGGCCGGGCCACGTGCCGTAGACCTTCCCGCCTTTCACCGGCCCGCCGAGCACGAGCATCGCGTTGCCGTGGCCGTGGTCCGTGCCGCGCGCGCCGTTCTCCTTCAACGTCCGTCCGAACTCGGACATCGTCACCAGTACCACGTCGGCCATGCGATCGCCGAGATCCTGATTGAACGCGGCGATGCCACGCGCGAAGTCGTCGAGGCGATTGGCGATCTGTCCGATGGCCGCGCCTTCGTTCGCGTGATGATCCCACTGTCCGAGCTCGGTGAACGCGACCTCGAGGCCGACGTCCGCTTTGATCAGCTGCGCGATCTGCCGCAGCGCGTCGCCGAAACCTGATCGCGGATAGTCGGCGCCGTTGGCTGGCGTGAGGCTCGCGAGATCAGCCGTCCGCAGCAGGCGGACCGCGTCGAACGCCTCGTGCGCCGTCGGCCGCAGCAACGCGTCGGCCGCCTGCGCGTACTCGGACTCGAAAGACGAAGCCATCGCGTCGCTGGCGCCGCCAGCGCGGACGCCGAACTGCGCGAGCTGTCCGATCGCGAGCGCCGGTTCGGCGCCCTGCAACGTGCGTGGCAGTTGCGGCGCAAGCGCGACAGCGCGGAACGGACTGGCCTGCTCATGTTCCTTCGCGTGCAGATAGCGGTTCATCCAGCCATCACGGGTGCTCTTCACGCCGGGCGTGCCGCTCTCCATGTAGTCCTGCGCATCGAAGTGCGAGCGCGTCTCGTCCGGCGATCCGCACGCGTGCACGATCGCGAGCTCGCCGCGCGAGAACAACGGCGCGAGCGCGCCCATGCGCGGATGCAGCCCGAAGAAGCCGTCGAGATCGATCGCGCCGTCAGGCGCATTCGGCTTCGCGATGGCGATCGACGGCCGGTTCGCGTAGTACGCGCGCTCGCCGAACGGGACGATCATGTTGAGCCCATCGACCGCGCCGCGCTGGAACACGGCCACGAGAATCTTCTGCCGAGCCTCGGCCGCCCGCGCGCTCCGCGCAACGAACGCCGGCGCGAAGCCGAGACTCACCATCGCCAGGCTGCCGTTCTTGAGAAAGACGCGACGGGTCATCATGGGACACTCCTCTCGGTCCGGCCGCCACGAGGGCGGCCCCTACGCAGGCTACGGGCCACGGGCTTCGGGCCTTCCTATCTCCGCTGAAACTCCGGCGATCCCAGCGCGAGCGCGATCAGGTTCTGCGGTGTGTCTGCGCGCGCGAGCGTGGATCGCGTGCTCGCCGAGACGGTGCCGGCGAGCACGGACGCGACGATGGCGTCCTGCGATGCGGCGCTGGTGTCCGGTGCGAGCGCACGCACGTCGACGTGAACCGGTGCGCGCGGTACGCCGCTGACGAGGCGTACCGCGACGTTCATGCGGTTGATGAGCGCGCCCGTGTTCACCCAGTCCGTCGCGCTCGTGCCGTAGCCGGTCGGCGGCTGGCAACCGTAGAGCGGCATGCCGAGCGTCTGCAGCGCCGCGACGAGCGGCTGCGCCGACTCGATCGTCGCGTTCGTCGTGCGCACGGCCGATGCGACGAATTCCAGCGGCGTCTTCACCTTCGCGCGCCGCGTGCCGCTCGCGAGAAATTCGGGTGACGTGACGATCGTGCGCACGACCTCGCGGAGATCGCCGTTCGTGTCGCGGAACGTCTTCGCCGCGCGATCGACGAGCGCGGCCGGCGGCTCGTCGGCGACGAATCGCTGCGAAAGCTCATAGGCAATGTGATGCGCCGTCGCCGGATGACGCGCGAGCAGATCCAGTGCCTTTTCGCCTTCGCGCTCGCCATCCGGCGCGAACGTCACGCCGAGCACCGTCTTCGTGCTCGTATCGTGCATCGCTGGACGGAAGACGAATGCGCCGCCTTGACGCGGGCGATCGATTGTCCATCCCGTCAGGATCTTTGCCAGCGCGATGACATCGTCTTGCGTATAGCCGCCGTCGACGCCAAGCGTATGCAGCTCCATGAGCTCGCGCGCGTAGTTCTCGTTGATCCCGCGCGTGGGCCGCTGCGCCTGTCCGTTGGCGGGCAGCCGGCCCATCAATCGATCGCGTTGTTCCGGTGTGAGACGCGCGCCCATCGCGCGCCGGCGAAGCAGATTCGCGCGCTGCGGATCGATCGACGGCGTCGGCGTCGAGCTCTGCCAGTTGTCGAGGTAGAAGAGCATCGCCGGACTGTGCGCAACCGCGCCGAGCAGATCGCGGAAATGCCCGAGCACGTGCGGGCGAATCGCATCGCGCTCGTACTCGGTGAGGTACTCGCGCACCAGACCTTTGCCGACGAAGACGTTGAAGTGATTCAACCAGAAGTCGGTCAGCACTTCCTGCAGCTGTCGCTCGGACATCGTCGCGCGGAGCATCCGCGCCTGCGTGAGCTCGGACAGCACGGTCCGTTGCGCCGCCAGCGCTTGCCGTTCGGCTGGCGTCCTGTCGTCCTTCTTGTCGTCGCTCGCCGACGAGGCTTGCTTCACCTCACGCCGTGCGGCCATAGCGGGCTCGAAATACTGCTCGGCAAGATCGGCGCTGCTCATCGTCAACGTTTCGAACGACGCAAGGCGCGCGTCGAGCGCGGAGTCGTCGATGCGCTCCGGATGCAGCTGCTCGTCGACGTACGCATCCAGTCCCATTTTTGATACGCGCTCGACGTCGCCGGGGCGCGGGCCGAACGTCATTCGATTGAGGACGTGGTTGATGGTCGCGTTGTCCGGGGCAGTGTTCCGACCCGGGCCAGCGGCCAGCGGTGCGACAAGAACGGCGCCCGCTGCGGCGACCGTGCAGAGGAGGGCGCGACTGGGTAAGAGATGCCGTGCTGGGCGCATACATCAGACTTAGACCGCGCTGACGGCAGGAAGGACACATCGGTCGAAGTTGGCCGCCTTCTTGCGATCTACCCGAACGGCTCTCCCGCTCGAGCCCGCCCGCATCACACACGGCGCGGGACGTATCGCTCAGGAGGACGCCATGACTCGCCGTCATCTCAGCGTGCCCGCAGCGCTGCTGCTGATCAGCGCCGCATGCTCGCATCAGCCCGACGTCAAAGACGTGCCCATCGGCGCGGAAGTGCAAGTCACGCGCGACGACGGCGCACTCGTCGAAGGCACGCTCGCCGAAAAGAACGACATCGCCGTCAAGGTCGACACCGGGCCGATCGTGCGGGCTGTGCCGATCAGCCGCATCGCCGACGTGCGCCTCGCGTCGATGTCCGTTCCTGAAGTGCCGCCGAAGGCCACGTTTCGAGAAGTGCGAGTGCCGACGGGGACGCCGATCTCCATGAGGATGTTGTCCAACGTCGGCTCCGACTCGAGCCATGCCGAGGACGTCGTGCACGCGGAGCTGACCAGGCCGGTCGTCGTCGAAGGCATGGCCGTGATCCCGGCCGGCGCGACCGTGCGAGGTGTCGTCACGCAGGCGACGCCAGCGGGCCGCGTGAAAGGCCGCGCAAGCGTCGGCGTGCAGTTCAACACGCTCGTGTCCGGCACCGATCGCTACACGATCGATGCGCGCGTGGCGCGAATGGCTGCGGCGAGCACCTCGACGGATGCGAAGGCCATCGGCATTCCAGCGGCGGGTGGCGCGATCATCGGTGCCATCATCGGTGGCAAGAAAGGCGCCGCGATCGGGGCCACGGCCGGTGCCGGCGGCGGAACGGCCGTCGTGCTGACGACGCCGGGACGGCCCGTCGCCATCGCGCGCGGCGCTGTCGTGACGTCGCAGCTCGAACAGCCGATCGAAGTACGCGTGTCGCTGCGCTAACTTCTGAAAATGAAATACACGGCGCCCATCAGGCACAGACCGGCCCACACGTAGTCGGCCTTGAACGGCGCGCCCATGAAGAGCATCGCGAACGGCACGAACACCGACAGCGTGATCGCCTCTTGAAGGATCTTGAGCTGCGCGAGGCTCATCGTCGTGTAGCCGATGCGGTTGGCGGGAACCTGGAACAGGTACTCGAAGAGCGCGACCATCCAGCTCAGCACGGCCGCGACGTACCACTTCCGATCGCCGAGCGTGCGCAGATGGCCGTACCACGCGAAGGTCATGAAGCAGTTGGAGATGATCAGCAGCAGCGTCGTCTGAGCGATAACAGGCACGGGACCTCTGAGGCGGTAGGGGCGGCCGCCCGTGGCCGCCCGCAATCAAAATATCGTGGCTACGATCCTGATCCGATCGCGGCGTCGAAGAATTTGACGACGCGTCGCTCGTATTCCTCGGGCCGCGCGGTGTCGAAGCGCGCGTGCGCGACCTGCGGATCGAACCACAGCTCTTTCGGATCGCGCGCAGCGTCGTAGAGCCGCTGGCCGCTGCTCGTGGAGATCACCACGTCGGCACCGCCCTGCATCAGCAGGATCGGACGCGGGGTGATCCGGCCAATCCAGCGCGTCGCGTCGACGTCGTTCACGTCGATGCCCGTTTCGCGCTCGGCCCAGAACCGGATGAGCGGCGCGAACGGAAACGGCGGCAGCCCCGTGAAAAAGCGCACGCTCGTCTCGATCGTGTCGTTGAGCGACGAGAACGGCGAGTTGGCGACGATGGCTTTGATCGCCGGCATCTGCGCCGCGGTCTCGATCGCCAGCGTGCCGCCGAGCGAGTTGCCGATGATGCCGACGCGCGCCGGATCGATGCCGGGCTGATGCATCGCGAACTGCGCCCACGCTTCGAGATCGGGTATCTCTTTCGCCCCGAACGTCAGCAGGCGTCCATCGCTCATGTCGTGCGCGCGCATCGTCGTGATGAGCACGCTGTACCCGTGGCGATGAAGCATGACGGCCTCGTCGAGCATCTCGCCGCGCTGCGATTTGTAGCCGTGCTGCGCGAGGACGACCGCGCCGTTGGTGCCCGGCACATACCAGCCCACGAGGCGCAGTCCATCGGACGTCGTGATCGCCACCTCGTCGTAGATGAGGCCGACGTCGATCGGCGTTCGCGTCGGCAGGCGCCGCGTCTCGATGGGGTTCGTGACGAGCGTGTCCGCTTCGCCGCGCGCCTTCCAGACGAGGACGCCGGAGCCCGCGACGAGCGCGAGTCCCGTGACGGCGGCGGCGTATCGGCCCCATCGCTTCATGACCAGGATTATCTGTCGAGTCCGGTTGCGGTGTCCGTCCGCGCATCGCGTGCAATGTAACGCGCGTGCAACCGGGCCGCGCGATCGCGATCCGCGGCGGGCACGAGAGGGAACGTTTCGATCACACGCGCGAACTCCGCATCGGCGAGCCCGTACAGTCGTGCGACGAGCGCGTGCAGTACCGCTTGTGCGAGCGACGAGCCGGGGTGGGCAGCCAGCCGGCGGCCGAGCCTCGCGATCGTCATTTGCTCGCGGTCGCCGCGCCAGATTGGCACCGGCAGCGCCTCCACGATGGTCGTCGTCACGTGCCCGCCCATGAGGGCACGGACGATGGCGTTGAGCACGTAGGAGTTGAAGAGTGCGCAGAGGAAATGCTGGCGATCCAACGGGAGCGGCGTCTTTAGACAGAACAACGTGTGGGTCGTGACGCACCCTGATGGAACGATCGCGGCGATGAGCGACGTGCGGTTGGTCACGCCAGAGACGTCGCGATAGGCGAGCCGCGGCCGCTCGAACGGATGGTTTGGCAACAGGCGATCGGCCGTGCGGCGATCGAGGCGATCAACGCTCGCCGCGACGTCGACGTCGAACGGCGTCACGTGTTTGCCTTCGAGCACCGGCAGCCCATCGGCCGTCATGTGCCGTCGTGCTTCAGTCGCGTTCAGCTCGCGTCCGAAAGTGACGTGCCATCCATCCGGCGTGCCGAGCCGCGGCGACGAGGCGCAGATGCGCTCGATCCACGCGAGATCGTCCGCGCGGCGGACGTCGGGAAATCTCCGCGAGGGCCCGCTGATCCGCTCGATCTGCCTGGGCGTCAGCCGTATCGAAAACGCCGGCACGCTGCCGATGTCGTGCGCTGGCAGCGCGTCGAGATCGGCGGCGCGCGTCAGGCCCATCGCCGCGCGAGTCTCCTGCGTGCGCGATCCCGTCCTGGCCGTGATCGCCATGAAGCGCGTGCTGCGGTGGATCGGGAAGAGCGCTTCGGCGTTGTCGACGCCGACGATCGTCGTGATCGCCGTCTCGTCGAGAAGGCGCGCGCGCAGCGGCGCGGCGCCATCGTCGGTCGCCAGGCCCCACGGCAGTACGAGACCGAGGCGTCCGTGACGGCGCGTCAGCGCGAGCGCGCGATCGACGAAGGGCTGATAAAGATTGACGTGGCCGCGATCGCAGGAGGGATATGCGCCGCAGTCGCGAATGAAGCGAAGCAGCGATCGATCCGTGCGCGCCGATGCACGATCGGCCGTCGCGCCTGCGGGCTCGCGTTCCAACGGATCGGTGCGCAGCATCTCCCACGGCGGATTGCCGATCACGACGTCGAAGCCCGGCGCGTCCTTCGGATGGCCGTCGACGTCGTAGAAGACGTCGGGGAACTCGAGTGGCCAGTGAAAGAACGCGTGCGCGTCCGCTGAGCGCGCGACGTCGCGGAAGCGCGCGCTCACGTGCGCGCGCGGCAGCGACGTGTCGCCATGCAGGACGGCGGCAATCAGCGCGCGAGACTCTGCCGCGTCTGGCGGCGGCGCCGCGGCGTCACGCGGCCAGAACCAGCGCGCGCACCAGAGATGCAGCGCCTGACGCCACGGCTCGAGCGCGGACGACTCGCCGGCGATGTGCCGCCAGAGCGCTTCCTTGGTGCGAACGTCGCGCACGGTGTCGTCGTGCCGCTCGAAGAGCGCGCCGAGCGGCCGGGCGATCTGACGCATGGCGGCAGCGATGTCGTCGCCAGCGAACAAGGGAAGGGCCGCGTCGGGATGGCGCCGATGCGTCGACAGGCGCGAGAGGTCGTCGGGCCACGCGCCGATCAGACTGTCACCGACGCGCAGCCGGTGATCGAGAAACGTCAGCGGCTTGCCCGCGGCGAGCGTCGTGAGCCAGAGCGAGAGGCGCGCGAGCTGGACCGCCGTGGGATTGCGGTCGACGCCGGCCAGACAGCGCTCGGCGATCAGCCGCCGGATATTGGCGCGGTCGTCGTCGTCGAAGTCCGTCGCGCTCGCACGGCCTTCGTCGATGAGCGCGTGCTCGTAGGCGGCGGCGAGATAGTGGCAGCTCGCGATCAGGAACGCGCCGCTGCCCATGGCCGGATCGAGCACGCGTAGCTGCAGGATCTCGTCGGCCGTCGCACCGCTGACGAGCGGCCCGAGCGTGCGTCGCACGACGAGCTCCGTCAGCGCCTGTGGTGTGTAGAACGTTCCGGTCTGCTTGCGTGCGGCGCTGTGCCGCGACGCGCGATCGCGCCGGGATCGTTCGCGCCCGCGATCGGTCGACCGCGGCAGATCGAGCACACGCTCGTAGATCGTGCCGAGCTGCTCGACGCCAAGATCGCGAAAGCTGATCGACTCGCGCCCAGCTGCCCCACGCCGCGAGCCGAGTGCGACGAGCGCGGCGCGAGCCGCGGCGTCGCGACGCTCGCTGTCATGAGTCGGCCGTCGAGCCGGACGGCGGCGCTCGAGCGACGCCGCCGACGCGCGCGCGAACAGCCGGCCGTTGAAGGCAGCGACGTCGAGGTCCGGCGTGCGGCAGCCAAGGCGGGCGAGTCGGGACGCGGCGGCCAGGCCTTCCCACGACCCTGGCTCGCTCGATTGGATGGCGTCGAGACAGAGACGGCTCATCGCGTACGCGCGAGCATAAATCGCATGCTGACGCGGCACGCACTCGCGCGACTCGGCGAACAGCAGGAACAGCACGCGATAGACGATCGTCAGCGCGTCGTCGCGCGCATCACTGCCTGACGAACGTCCTGCCCCGTCACACACGCCAGCGAGACTCGCGATGGCCGCCGCGACGCCGTGCTGCAGATCGCGACGGACGCGATCCTGATATGCCTGGGATTTCGCGATGAGCACGTCCAGACGCGACGATCCGGCGTCGTCTCGCATGCCGGCGAGATCGAACGCAGCGCTATGCGCGATCGCGAGGAACGCCTCGAGGCTCGGGCGGTTGACGACGTGCGGAAGGGCGAAGTCGATCGATCGCCGCGTGGCGTGTCCGCGCGCCGCGACGAGCGAGAGAAATGGCGGCGCCAGCACGAAGCACCATGCCGCGCCCGTGCGATCGGCCTGGACGTGGACGTCGCGCGTCGCTGTCGACGGCCGTGTCGCCCATGGATGGACGATGAGCGCGACGGTTACGCCGCCTGGCGTTCGAAGAGATGCATGTCCACAGCGGCCGTCGAAGGTGACGTCGTGCGCGCGGAATCCCAGCATGCCGAACAGCGGCATCGCGACGATGTCGAAGAGCACGCGCGTGGCGGTGATCGGCCCGCAGCGCGCGGAGACGGCTTTCCACCAGCCTTGGAGACGACGCTCGATAGATGATGCTGCGATCGCATCGGGCTGCAGCAAGGTCGCATCGCGCGGTAAGGCGTCCGCCAGATAGCGGCTCGGAAACAGCGCGCCGCTCACGCCAGGCAGCACGCTCATGGCCGGAAACCGATCGTGAGCTCGAGCGCGGGCCGTCCGGCGTCGATGACGGCCTCCGCATGCAGATCGGCGAGACGACGATTGAGATCGAGTCGAGCCGCGTCGCTCGTGGCCCGCACACGATCGCGATCGCCCGCCGTACGACGCGAGAAGAGCTCGAGTTGCGTCTCCTCTGGGCAGCGCAGCGTCCGGAGATGCGCGTCCACGGCCTGCTCGATCGCGGCATGGGCCGCTGTCGCGGCGACGATGTGGCCACGAATGCGGGCGAGGCGTTTCGTGGCGCGCGCGATGGCGGCGTCTTTCAGGATGGCGAGCGACGGCGAGATCGAGCCGTGGATTTCGAGTGCCACGACGTGACGTTCGATCACGACGCCATTCGCCGTGACGATCGGCACGGTGAACACGGCGAGCCGGCGCGGTTCGAATCGCAGCCGGCGGGCTTCATCTCCGCCCGATCCGTTTTCGACAGACGCGCACACGTACGGTCTCGCGCCGTGCAGCGGCTGTCCGCGCCATCGGCGAGCCCACGCCCGGCGCCGCGCGAGGGCCCGCGCCATCGCGCGTGCGCGCCGCTGCCAGTGCATGCGCTGCGCGGACCGCGGGGCCAGGGGACCAGGGGACGAAGGGACGGACGACGAAGGGACCAAGGGACCCGGGGACGAAGGGACCACGGGACCAGGGGACGAAGGGACGGACGAAGGGACCAAAGGACCAAGGGACGAGGGGACGAAGGGATGCTCGATCTGCAGCTCGACCGGTGGCATCGCGTCGGTCAGCGTGTCGAGTCCCATCACGCCACGGGCGAGGTGCGCGCGTTTCGTGAGCGCCGCCACGACCGGACGTTCGACGCGGGCACTGACGAGGATCGTCGCGTAGACACGCCGCGTCTGTCCGATGCGATCGACCCGGCCGATCCGCTGAGCAAGACGAGCCGGATTCCACGGCAATTCGAGGTTGATCACCCAGCGTGCGCGGGCCTGGAGGTTGAGGCCCTGTCCGCCGACATCCGTGGCAATCAGCACGGACGCGCGGCCGTCGACGAACCGGCGCAGCGCGTCGCGACGCTCGGCCGGCGACAATCCGCCGTGAAGCACTGAGAGCGAACGCACGCCTCGCAGCGCGTGCTCGAGCGCATCCGCTGAGCCGCGGAACTCCGTGAAGACGACGGCCGGCTCGTGCGTCCGCGCCAGCAGCGTGCGGATACGCGCGATCTTCGGATCGTGCGGCATTGCTGCGGCAGCGAGCACGCGGAGACGACGGAGCCACGTGCGCTCCTGCGCGGACGGCAGCCCGCTCTCGCCCGTCAGCACCATCCGCTCCTCGATCTCGTCATCGTCGAACAGCAGTCGAGGCTGGAGCCACTCGAGCGCGTGTGCGCGTTCGGGCGCATCGAGCCACTCGAGACGTCGCGCGAGCGTGCGATCGAGCGCGTGAAGCGTCGAACCCGCGCGCTTGCGGAACACCGTCAGAAGCAGCAGCGCTGCGGACGACGCTGCGCGGCCGGCCGCGTGCGCGACGGCGTGCTCGAATGCGATCAGCGCGTCGATCAGGCGTGCGACGCGCTCGTCGGCACCGATGCGTCTCCAGCGAATCGTCCGGCTGGCGTGCATGCCGACGCCGGCGCGCGTGCGTTGAAAGATCTGGATCGCATCGCCGCCGGTATCGAGCGAGCCGAGCGTTCGCAGCCGGTTGTATCGGTCCGCGTCGCCAGCGTGCGGCGTCGCGGTGAGGAGCAGGACGTGGCGAGCGCGCCGCGTCAGCTCGTCGCAGGCGTCATGGCGCTGCGAGTCGCCCGCGACGCCGTGCGCTTCGTCGATGACGACGAGATCCCACGGCACGAGCGGCATGGCGTCGATCACATGAGGCTGCTTGAGGAAGTCGGCAGATGCGACGAAGATGCCGGCTCGCATCCAGGGCGACCATGTTCCGACAGCGGCGGCACGCGCGTCCTCGTCGAGCGCGCCCTGATCGACGCGCCGCGGCGTCAGCGCGAAGCGTGAGACGAGCTCGTCGATCCATTGATCGACCAGTGTCGCCGGTGCGATGACGCACGCGCGACACGATGGCCGGCGCCGCTGCAGCTCTGCGATGGCGAGGCCGGCCTGTATCGTCTTGCCGAGTCCGACCTCGTCGGCGATGAGCACGCGCCGCACGCCCGCGAGCAGCGCCAGACTCGGCTCGAGCTGATACGGCAGCAGATCGACGCGCGCGTCGCTCGCGGCGATGGGCATGTCGAACGCCTGCGACGCGCCGAGCGCCCACGCCAGTCTCGCGCGGGTCCGCTGCCGGCGCACGCGCATGGGACGCGACGGTCTGTCGGCCGTCGCCGGCCGATCGAACGGAGAGAGAAACGTCAGACGCCGCGCGCCGTGTGCGACGTCGAGCCGGATGACGCCGCGATCGAGGCGAGACCGCTCGACCGTCCAGCGTCGCTGACGAATCCAGATGGGCGTGCCTGGCGCCGGGATGCGCGCGTGCATTTTCCGCAACCTCGCAGGCGCGCGAGATTGCAGAAATTGCAATCATGAGCCGGTTTCAGCCGGTTGCGCGCCACTTTGCGCGCAGAGACGGCAAGGGGGATGCCAGGTTCAGGATTTTTCAGCCACGACCGTCGTCGTGATGCCGCCGCGCGCGGAGAACGCGCCGACGACGCGCATGCGCTTCGGTGCGCAGGCGGCGATCAAATCGTCGAGGATACGGTTGGTCACGGCCTCGTAGAAGATGCCCTGATTGCGGTACGCCTGCAGGTAGTACTTCAATGATTTCAACTCGATACAGGTTGCGCCAGGCGTGTACGTAATCTGGATCTCGCCGAAGTCCGGCTGGCCCGTCTTCGGGCAGACCGACGTGAACTCCGGGCAGCGGATCTGGATCTCGTACTCGCGCTCGGGCCGCGGATTGGGGAACGTCTCGAGGATCGACATGATGCGATCATTGTAAATCGCCCATTTTTATTGACATCTTTTGAAAACGGAGACTACGATGGCAGCCGATTTCACGAGGTTTTGCCGTCCGACCGTTTGGCGCGCGCGGTTACGACGACGCTCATGACACGCACGCCGCAGCCAGGGAGAAGAACGCATGGCCGACGCCCGACGCATGGGCAAGATGGAGTTGTTCGCGCACTTTGCGGACAAGTTCGACCTGAAGAGGACCCAGGTGCGGGATCTCTTCGACGAGCTCAACCGTCTGTCCGAAAAGGAACTCAAACGGTCTGGTGAATTCGTACTGCCAGGCATCTGCAAGCTCGTCGTCCAGAAGCGCAAGGCGCGCGAAGGCCGCAACCCGGCCACGGGCGAGCCGATCAAGATTCCCGCCAAGACCGTCGTCAAGGCGCGGATCGCGAAACAGCTCAAGGACGCCGTTCTGCCCCGCAAGTAAGATCGCAATTCCGCTGCGAGCCGTATCGATCCGATCGGCGGCTCGCGCGGGCGTACGATGGACGGCGCTCGTATGACGGCTTCTCCACGTCTGCGAGCGCCTGTTCCCGGCGTGCCTTCGCAGTAAACTCGCCTGCATGGCCGATCGGTACGATCTCCTCGTCATTGGCTCCGGCACCGGCGGCTACGTCGCAGCCATTCGTGCGGCGCAACTCGGCCTGTCGACGGCCGTCGTCGAGCGTCAGCCCGTGCTCGGCGGCACGTGCCTGAACTGGGGCTGCATTCCGACGAAGGCGCTGCTCGAGCACGCGCACGCGCTGAAGATCGCGCAGGACGCGGGCGAGTGGGGGATCACGCTGGGATCGAGCGCGGCGCCGGCGATCGACATGGCGCGCGTCCACGCGCGCAAACAGAAGATCGTCGGCGGCCTCACGAAGGGCGTCGAGTTCCTCTTCAAGAAGAACAAGATTGACTGGATCAAAGGCACCGCGCGTCTTGCGGGCGGTGGGCGCGTCGAGATCGCCGGTGACACGCCGCGCACGATCGCCGCGGCCGAAATCGTCGTCGCGACGGGATCGGCGCCGCGTGGCGTTGCCGGCGTGACGATCGATCGCACGTCGATCCTGACGAGCGACGAGGCGATCAATCTCGCGGAGATCCCGCGATCGATCGCGATTCTCGGCAGCGGCGCGGTCGGCGTGGAGTTCGCGTCGATCTTCCGCCGCTTCGGCAGCGACGTCACGGTGATCGAGCTCGCGCCGCGTCTGGTGCCGAACGAGGACGAAGCCGTGTCGACGGAGCTCGCGCGCGCGTTCACGAAGCGCGGCATTCATGTGCGAACGAGTACGACTGTGACGAGTGCGGCGGTGACGAACGGATCCGTGCGGATCGTGATGGAGTCTGCGTCCGGCCAGGCCGAGTCGCTCGTCGTGGACAAGCTGCTCGTCGCCGTCGGCCGCGCGCCGGTGACCGACGGACTTGGCGTCGAGGACGCCGGCCTCGCGCTCGATCGCGGCTTCATCGTCGTCGACGCGCACTATCGGACGAACGTGCCGGGCATCTCGGCGATCGGCGACGTCATCACGATGGGCAATGGTCCGCATCCACAGTTGGCGCACGTGTCGTCAGCGGAAGGCGTTCGCGTCGCCGAGCGCATCGCGGGCCGCGACGCGCCGCCGATTGACTACGACCAGGTGCCGGCCTGCACGTACTGCGATCCGGAGATCGGCAGCGTCGGCCTGACCGAAGCCGAGGCCAAGGCGCGCGGGTACGACGTGCGCGTCGGCACGTTTCCGTTCAGCGCGCTCGGCCGCGCGCGCATCGCGGGCGAAACTGACGGCTTCGTGAAGATCGTCGGCGAGGCGCGCTACGATCAATTGCTGGGAGTGCACATCATCGGCGGCCGCGCGACGGAGCTCGTCGCCGAGGCCGCCGCGGCGCTGCGGCTCGAGGCGACGGTCGACGATCTGGTCCGCACGATTCACGCGCATCCGACGATGTCGGAAGCCGTCGGCGAAGCGGCACACGCGCTGCACGGCGGCGCGATCAATCTCTGAGCGCCGCGAACCCAGAACCCCGGAACCCGGAACCGAGAACCCCAGAACCTGAGATCTCATGTCCAACGTCCTGATGCCCCAGATGGGGGAGTCCGTCGCCGAAGGCACGATCGTCCGCTGGATCAAACGCGTGGGCGAGGCCGTCGACAAGGACGAGCCGCTGTTCGAGATCTCGACTGACAAGGTCGATGCGGAGATTCCGGCGCCGGACGCGGGCACGCTGCTCGAGATCCGCGTGCAGGAAGGCGAGACCGTTCCTGTCCACACCGTCGTGGCCGTGATCGGTGTGGCTGGTGCGACGGCGTCGACGACGACGTCTGCGATCGCGGAGCCGTCCGCGGCACCGATTCCGGTTGCGCATCCGGTCATTCCGCCCGCCGCGCCGTCAGTGCCGGTCGCGCGTGCGGACGGCGCGTCGTCGACGCGCATCTCGATTTCCGCGCCAGCCGAGCGGCTGCGGTCGCTGTCTTCGCCGGTTGTGCGCGCGATCGCGAGGACGCATGGCGTCGACATCCGGCAGATCCATGGCAGCGGCAGCGGCGGCCGCGTGACGAAGAAGGACATCGACGCGTTCCTCGCCGGCCGCGCTGAGCCGCGCGCGGCCGTGGTCGCGCGCGCGCCCGTCTATCAGCCTGGCGACGACGTGCGGCTGGAGAAGCTGTCGGTGATGCGGCGGAAGATCGCCGATCACATGGTGACGAGCCTGAAGACGTCGGCGCACATCTACTCGGCGTACGAGGTCGACTGCAGCCGCATCGACGCGCTGCGCAAGCAGCACAAGGCGCGCTACGACGCCGCCGGCGTGAATCTCACGTACACGGCGTTCATCGCCAAAGCCGTCGTCGACGCGATCCGCCAGTTTCCGATCGTCAACGCGTCGCTCGACGGCGACACAATCGTCTACAAGCACGACATCAACCTCGGCATCGCTGTTGCGCTCGAACAGGGGCTGATCGTGCCCGTCGTCCGCAAGGCGGACACGCGCGACATGATGGATCTCTGCCGGACGATTCAGGATCTGGCGCAGCGGGCGCGCACGAAGCAGCTGAAGGTCGAGGATGTCGAAGGCGGTACGTTCACGCTCACGAATCCCGGCATCTTCGGCGGGCTGTGGGGACTGCCGATCATCAATCAGCCGCAGGTTGCGATTCTCGCGGTCGGCAGCATCGAGAAGCGCGCGGTCGTCGTGGACGATCAGATCGTCGTACGGCCGATGTGCTATCTCACCCTCGGCTACGACCATCGCCTCGTCGACGGTGCGGACGGCGGCCGCTTCTTACAGGCGCTCAAGGATCGCCTGCAGGGCTTCGACGCCGCCTGGCTGTGACCATCGACGTACGCCGCCTCGGACGCGTGGCCTACACGGCTGGGCTGGAATTGCAACAGCAGCTCGTCGACGAGCGGCGAACGGGCGCGATCGGCGACACGCTGCTGCTGCTCGAACATCCCCCAGTGATCACGACCGGCGCGCGTGCGCGCGGCGCACGCACGAACGTCGTCGCGTCAGCGGACGTGCTCGCGCGTGAGGGCATCGAGATCTTCGACACGGGACGCGGCGGCGACGTCACGTATCACGGTCCAGGCCAGCTCGTCGGCTATCCCATCTTCGATCTGCGTCCGGATCGGCAGGACGTGCACCGATACGTGCGCGATCTCGAAGAAGCACTGATCGTCGCGATCGCGCGCTTCGGCATCACGGGCACGCGTGTCCCCGGGCTCAGCGGCGTGTGGGTGGGTGAGCGCGACCGCGAAGAGAAGATCGCCGCGATTGGCGTCCGCATCAGCCGCTGGATCACGTCGCACGGCTTCGCGCTCAACGTCAGCACCGACCTTCGTCACTTTCAGCTCATCGTGCCGTGCGGCATCGCCGATCGCGGCGTGACGTCGATCGCGCGCGTGCTCGGTCGAGCTGTGGCGATGGCCGACGTGGAAGACGCGGTCGTTGACGGCGTTCACGAGGTGTTCGGGGCCTGAACGCGCCTGTCGGCGGCGTCCACCGTGGCGGGACCGCCGTTCGCCGATTCGCCGCGAACGGCGCGGCTCAGTCGTGCGTCCATGTGCGAGGTAGACGTGCATGGACCCTTTGGCATCCTCCTCGACCATCCCACTGGCCGTGACCGGAGCGAGCACGCGCGCGATCGACGTCACGCCGCGATCGGCGATGCCGCAC